>JASHRN010000194.1 GCA_030037335.1 Candidatus Acidiferrales bacterium
GAGGCGGCGAAATATCCGCTGCTTGCCGAACGAGCGGGGGCGATTGCCGATTTTCGGCATCTCGCGCCGCAGATTCATCGCGCCATTCTGCCGAATGGAGAAATGAACGACGATGCTTCGCCGGCGCTCAAGCGCATCCGCGCGAGCATCGGGCAAGCGCGCGAAAATATCCAGCGAACACTCGAAAAAATACTGCGCTCGCGCGAAGAGGCGACTCGCGAAGATTACGTCACGCTGCGCAACGACCGCTTCGTGATTCCGCTACGCGCTTCGGATCGCCGCGCGGTTCCGGGAGTGGTTCACGGCGCGAGCGCCACAGGCCAAACTCTTTTCGTCGAGCCGCTTGAAACGATCGAGATGAACAACCGCATCGTGCAGCTTGCTGAGGATGAAGCTGCGGAAACTGCGCGGATTCTGGAGGAGTTCACGAATTTGCTGCGCGCCGAGCGCGGCCCTCTCGAATTTGCCGCGAACGCCATTGCGCATCTGGATTCGGTTTTCGCACGTGCGCGTTATGCTCGCGAGTTCGACGCCTGCATGCCCGAATTTTCGGCAGGCAATCATCTGCGGCTCGCGAATGTGCGCAATCCGGTGCTCGAAGACAATCTTCGGCGCAAATCCAGCGCGATTGTGCCGATGTCGCTGGAACTTGGCGGCGAGAAAACGGTCATGGTCGTCAGCGGGCCCAACACCGGCGGAAAAACGGTGACGCTCAAAACAACAGGCCTCGCTGCACTCGCCGGCCAGTCGGCGATTCCGGTTGCAGCGGAAAGCGCCGAGCTTCCGCTTTTCGACTGCGTGCTTGCAGACATTGGCGACGAGCAATCGATAGGCGCCGATCTTTCGACTTTCTCCGCGCACATTCTCAACATCAAAGAGATGATTGAACGCGCCACGGCAAAGACTCTTGTGCTCGTTGACGAGATGGGTACCGGCACCGCGCCTGAAGAAGGCGCTGCTCTCGCTGTCGCACTGCTCGAAGAATTTCGCTCGCGCAGGTGCCTGACGCTGGCGACGACGCATCACGACCGGCTGAAATCTTATGCTTCGACGACTGCGGGAATCGTGAATGCTGCGGTTGAATTCGATGAGGAGAATCTTCGGCCGACGTATCGCTTGCTCACCGGCGTGCCGGGAGTTTCGAGCGGAATTGAAATTGCCAAGCGGCTTGGTCTTGTCTCTCGCGTGATCGAGCATGCTCGCGCCGGACTCTCCCCCGAGGCTCGCGAATCACGCGCACTGATTGCCTATCTTCATCGCAGCCGCGATGAAATCAATGAGTTGCAGCGGCAAGCGCGGGACGAATTGCGGCAGCTTGAAGCGGAGCGGCGCGCGTTGCAGACGGAATGGGTCGAGCGGCAGCACACGCGAATTTCCGAACTGGAAAAGCAGTTTGCGGCGACGACCAAGCGCTTCGAAAATGAAGTGACGCGGCTCACGGCGGAAATCAAAGACCGCAAGTCGCGAGCGCAAGCCGAAAAGCTCGGCGCTCGCCGCATGGCGCGAATCGAATCCGACGTGCGCGCCGACGCGGACGCAGCAGTGCTCGAAACGCTCTCCGCGTCGCAGGCGGATCTTGGAACGCTGATCGAAGTTCCGAAGCCTGTTCCTCCCGAAGAGCTTGCGGAGGGAATGCGCGTCCGCGTGCGCGGGATGAAAGAGCCGGTGATTTTCCGCCGCTGCGATGCCTCGACGGCGGAAATTCAGGCTGGGCCGATGCGCATGAAAATTCCTCTTGCGGATATTCTCGGCATGGAATCAGCTGCCGCGCCGCGCTCGGCAACAACGGCCGCGCAGCGCGGTGTCACGGTTAGTTCCACGCCTGCCGATGAGCCTTCCGCGAATGAAATCAACGTCATCGGCAACACGGTGGAAGAGGCTTCGCGTCGGGTTGATAAGCTCCTCGATGCGGCTGCGCTCGAAGGCCTGCCGCGCGTGCGCATCATTCATGGACACGGCACGGGCGCGCTTCGGCGCGGGCTCGCGGAGTTTCTGTCCGCGCATCCGCTGGTTGCAAAGATTTATTCTGAGGCGGAAGACCGCGGCGGGACGGCGATAACCATTGCAGATTTGAAGGACTGAAAGCGAACGTGATGCAGGCTCATCTCGAAACCGATCGCTTGTGGCTTTGCGCGTGGGAACTCGGCGACGTTGCGGCGGCTCGCCCGATTTTCGGCGACTCCAAAGTCATGCGCTATATCAATGGCGGAACTCCGCGCTCCGACGAGCAGATCCGCGACTCGATCTTGCGTCAGCAGAATCATTTTCGCACGCGAGGCTTTTGCCTGTGGAAACTGCTCCTCAAATCCGACGGCCGCCTCATCGGCGACTGCGGCTTGCAGCCTCTCGAACTTGACGGCGCTTCGGAGATCGAAATCGGCTGGCGTCTCGCCAAAGACCAGTGGGGCCGCGGCCTCGTCACCGAAGCCGCGCGCGTTGCATTGCGGCACGCGGTAGACTACGCTCATCTCGAACGCGTCATCGCCATCGCAATGCCTGAAAACCGCGCATCGCTTCGCATCATGGAGAAACTCGGCATGAACTACGAGCGCGCTTCGCAAAAAGACGGCTTCCCCATCGTCGTCTACGCGCGCCATTTCGCCGAAGGGTTACCGCTCTGACCGGTACAAAATCATTTTGCCCTTTGCCTTGTCATACACAAACTCCTTCAGCTTTGTCCTAGGAATCATAGAAGGATCGTCCATCGAACGACCTCGATAGTCATCGTGGTGCAGCTCTAGAATTAGGTCCGTGACCCCGTCGCCATTCACGTCGGCGAAAATTGGTTCATACCACCACCGGTCGACCCCGAAGTAATCCGAGATAGAAGTGCTTAGGATTTTCTTGAAAGAACCTCCATTCCGCTCGTACACATTTAGAGTTTCGGCTCGAACGTCCGTGCCGTGGCCTTCCCCCGTAATAAGAAAAAATTCCCCTTGACCATCACCGGTTGCGTCCACAATCGAAAGATCGAAGAAACCATAGCTAGAGGTGAATTTCATCGTGGCAAGAGGGTGATCCACGCTTCTACCTGCATAAACCGAAAGGATCATGCAATCCCCAGGAAAATCCGGGCAGTTGTTATCCAGACTGACGTCGACAACGAAGCCCTCACGCCGGGGAGTCGTCGGGAAAGCAACCCGCGAAGGCCAGAGAATTGAAGTTGGATATACTCTTTTTGAGTAAGCGGGATGTTTCGGTTGAGCAGTCGAGCTGCAAGGCAAAACTAAAACAAAGACCACACCCAACAGCGCTGCCAGAGTTGCGGTCCGTGCCCTCTTAAACTGTGCCATCGGCGAGCGTATTATACTCTCGACGTCAGTTGAGAGTTTCGAAATGGCGGAAGCGGGATCATTCGCGGAGCGGGTCAAGCAGCAGGCGGACATTGTCCGCATCGTCGGCGAATACGTTCGCCTGAAAAAAGCGGGGCAGAATTTCACCGGCCTTTGCCCATTCCATCAGGAAAAGACGCCTTCATTTTCCGTTCACGCGACGCGGCAGTTTTTTCACTGCTTCGGCTGCGGAAAGAGCGGCGATGTTTTCAAATTTGTGATGGAAATGGACAAATGCACATTTCCGGAAGCGGTGCGCACGGTTGCGGCGAAATGCGGCATCGCCATTCCGCAAGGGCGCGAACGCTCTCCCGAAGAGCGCCGCGAAAATCAGCAGCGCAGCGCGCTAGTCGAAATTCACCGGGAAGCGGCGGCGTTTTTCGCGCGGGCGCTGAATAGTTCGCAGGAAGGAAAAGTCGCGCAGGCCTATCTGGAAGACCGCGGTCTCGATGCGGAAACGATCGCGCGGTTCGGGCTGGGCTACGCGCCGTCATCGGGAGATGCGCTCCTGAGGCACTTGAAGCCGAAATATGCTGAGAAGCTTCTCGAATCCGCTGGACTTTTCTCGCGCAACGAAACCGGACGCCTTTTCGATCGTTTTCGCCGCCGAATTATTTTCCCCATCGCGAACGAATCCGGCAAAGTCATCGCCTTTGGCGGTCGGGCGCTCGGCGACGAGCATCCGAAATATCTGAATTCTCCCGAGACGCCAATCTATACGAAAAGCGGCGTTCTCTATCATCTGGATCGCGCGAAGGAAACCATCCGCAAAAATGATTCCGCGGTTCTGGTAGAAGGGTACATGGACACCATTGCGGTGGCACGTGCGGGAGTATTGAACGTGGTAGCGAGTTGCGGCACGAGCCTCGCCGAAGGCCAAATCAAGCTGCTCGGACGGTTTTCGCGCCGCGTGGTGGTGAATTACGATCCGGACGCGGCGGGCCAAGCGGCGACAGAACGATCGCTCGTCCTGCTGCTGGAGCGCGAATTTGATGCGCGCGTGCTCGCACTTCCCGGTGGTTCGGACCCGGACAAATACATCAAAGAGCAGGGCGCGGAAAATTATGCGAGGCACCTACAAGGCGCGCCATCGTTCTTTGAATATTTGATTGGCCGCGCGCGCTCTATGCCGCGCAATTCTCCGGAAGAAAAATTGGCCGCGCTGAATTTCCTGATGCCCTACGCGCAGCGGATTCCGAGCAGTTTGCTGCGTTCAGAAATTGCCACGAAAATTGCGTCCGAGCTTCGCGTGGAAGAGCCCGTTTTGCGCGAAGCTTTGCGCCGCGCCATTGCCGAGCGCCGCAGCGAAGTGAAGACGAAGCCGGAATTGGTGCGTCCTGCGGTGCGTCCGGTGGAGCGGCGGCTCATGCAGATGCTCGTTGAAGCCGAGGGCTTTCGAGGACAGCTCGCGTCACGCATTCGCGAATCGGCGTGCCATAAGGGGCTTGAAACGGAGCGTATTTTCGAGGCGCTTATGGATGCCACGCAATCCCGCGGACAGCTCGACCCCGCCGCGCTCGCCGAATCTCTCGCGGAACGCGACCGCCAGCTCCTTTTTGACGTGCTTTTCAAGCCTGCGCCTGAGCCGACCTGGGAGGAGGCTGAATCCTGCCTGATCGAGCTTGAATGCGGGAAAATGGAAGAGAAGCTCACCGAGCTTGGCCGACGCATCGCCGCGTTGCAGCCCGGAGAAAAGGGCTTGGAGCTTCAGAGCCAGTTCCTGCATCTAAAGAAGGAGCTGGCGCGCTTGAAGGGCCATCCATCGTTCGCCGACAAGGCAAATCCCAACTAATCATTGATATTTCGGCCTGAATCGGCATTTATCCCGCTTGGCGGGGGGCGGCAAGAACGCGATTGACCTTCCGGTGGTTTCGACGCTATGCTTGTAGGGTTTGGGACGAAACGGACTTCCTGTCTCTTGCATCTGATAGTATGAGGGCGAGTTGCGCGGTGGGGTATTGGACCATTTTGGCGCAGAAGCGGCAGCACCCGTTCGTCTTCGTCGTGCGAAGCCATCGGTTTTATCCGTCATAATTGCTAAGCGTCTCGTCGCTCGCAGTGTCTCGGCTTGAGCGCACGACTTGGAATTGAGCTTCGGCGCGGCTTCATGCCGCCTGTGAGGAGTCAAACGTGCCGTTGGCCATTGAAGAAAAATATGATCAGGTTCGCCAGCTCATCAACATGGGCAAGGAGCGCGGCTACCTGCTCTATGATGAAGTGAACGACATTCTTCCGGCGGAAGTGCATTCGTCGGAGGAAATCGACGACCTGCTGTCCACATTCGAGCGGTATGGCATCGACGTGTATGAAGATTTGTCGAGCGCCAAGGCTGCGCTTGCGGCCGGCGAAGCAGGCGAAGGGGCCGAGACTGCTAAGGAAGAATCCTCCTCAATCACCGAAGAAGTCGATCTGGACCTGACTCCCGGCGCGCTCGAGAAAACAAACGATCCCGTTCGCATGTACTTGCGCGAGATGGGCACTGTGCCGCTGCTGACGCGCGAGGGCGAAGTGGCTATCGCCAAGCGCATCGAGCGCGGCCAAAACCTGGTTCTGAAGACGATTACGCGTTCTCCTGTGGTGCTGAAGGAAATTCTGGCTATTGGCGAAGACCTGCGCACCGGCGCGCGGTCCATCAAGGAAATTGTTCAGTTCGATGATGAAGAACTCACCGAAGAGAAAATCGCCAACAAGACGAAACAAACCCTCAAGCAAATTGATCGAGTGGCGAAGCTATACCTGCAGGCGCTGAAACAAGCACAAAAACTGGAGCGCGTCCCGAAATCCAAGAAGCGGCCCTATCTTCACGCGCGCTACGCGCTCTCCCGCACGCGCATCGAAATGTCCAATCGCGTGCGCGAGATCGAATTCAATCCCTTTGAGCGCAAGCGGCTGATCGACAAAATTCGCCAGACCGTGGAGCGCGTTCACGCGCTGGAGCGCGAAACCACGAAGCTCGAGCGGCGCGTGGATGCTTCCAAGGGCGACGTCCTCGCCGAAGCGCGCCGCGACCTGAAAGACCGCCGCACGGAGCTGCGCGAAATCGAAGTTTCGAGCGAAGTGAGCCCGCAGGAGCTGAAGCGCACGCTCACGATTATCGTCCGCGGAGAAATCGAAGCTGAGCAGGCCAAAAAAGAACTGATCGAAGCGAACCTGCGCCTTGTGGTTTCCATCGCGAAGAAATACACGAACCGCGGCCTGCAATTCCTCGATTTGATCCAGGAAGGGAATATCGGCTTGATGAAAGCCGTCGACAAATTCGAGTGGCGGCGCGGCTACAAATTTTCCACCTACGCGACGTGGTGGATTCGCCAGGCCATCACACGCGCGATCGCCGATCAGGCGCGCACCATTCGCATTCCTGTGCACATGATTGAGACGATCAACAAGCTGGTGCGAACGAGCCGCCAGCTCGTTCAAGAGCTTGGCCGCGAGCCCACTTCGGAAGAAATCGCCAAGCGCATGGATATTCCCGTATCCAAAGTGCGTAAAATTTTGAAAATCGCGCAGGAGCCGATTTCGCTCGAAACTCCGATTGGTGAAGAGGAAGATTCGCATCTTGGAGATTTCATCGAAGACAAGGCCGTGGTATCGCCTTCCGATGCGGTGATTAATTTGAGTTTGAAAGAACAGACTTCTTCCGTGCTGAAAACGCTGACGCCGCGCGAAGAAAAAGTCATCAAGATGCGTTTCGGACTCGACGACGGCAGCGAGCACACGCTCGAAGAAGTGGGCCAGTCCTTTGCCGTCACGCGCGAACGCATTCGCCAGATCGAAGCCAACCTTCGATTGGTCGTGTCCATCGCCAAAAAATACACCAATCGTGG
>JASHRN010000195.1 GCA_030037335.1 Candidatus Acidiferrales bacterium
CAGCCCTGCGGAATCGAGCTCCTGCCCTTCCATATTCACACGCACCCGGTAATTATGCCCGTGCTGATTCTCGCACTTGCCCTGATATCCGCGCAGGTAATGCCCGGCTGAGAAGCTTTCATCCACGCTGATTTCATACATCGATTATCTTCCATCTTCGCTTTTTCGAAACGCGCAGACTCAGCCGCCGTGGCCTAAAGCTGTTCGGCGAACCGTTCTACTTCGGCGAGATCATGCGTCAGGGCGTATTCGGGCAGCGATTCCATGAAAATTCTACCATATTGCATCCGCTCAATCCGGTTATCCAAAATGGCCAGTACTCCGCGGTCCGTGCGGGACCGGATCAGCCTGCCAAATCCCTGCTTTAGCGACAGCACAGCTTTGGGTACCTGATACTCCGCAAACGCATTTTGTCCATCTTCCTGCAACGCCTTCACTCGCGCCGCGACAATCGGATCCGACGGAACCGCAAAGGGCAGCTTGTCGATAATCACGCACGAAAGCTGCGATCCGGGAACATCCACTCCTTGCCAGAAACTCGCCGTCGCCAGCAGCACCGCTCCCGGCGTAGTGCGGAATCGCTCCAGCAGCGCCGATCGCGGCGCCGTGCCTTGCAACAGCAGCGGAAATGGGATCGCCCCAGCCAGCCGCTCATGAATCTGCCGCATTTGCGCGTGGCTCGTGAACAGACAGAATGCCCGCCCTCGGGTCATCTTCAGAATCTTCGCAATTTCTTCCGCGGCCTTTTCCGTGAACCTCTCGTCCCTCACGTCCGGGAGCGTCTTCGGAACGTACAGTAACGCCTGAGTTGCATAGTCGAATTCCTGTGGCAGCACTCTCTCTTGCGCCGCAGAAATTCCCAACCTGTGCTTCGCGTAATCGAACCGTCCGCCGACGGCCAGCGTAGCCGATGTTAGTATGATCGTATCGAACTTCTCGAAAAGCCGTTCCCGCATGATTTCGCTTACATCGATCGGCGTCGCCACCAAAAAAATTCCTTTCCCACGCCGCTCGAACCAGTAAACGTAACCTTTCTCGTCGGTCTCCAGCAAAAATGCCAGTTCGCGGCGCAATTCCGCCGCACGCCGCGCCAGGTTCATCACTTCTTCCGGTTTCGAACTGAGCCCCGAGAGTTCTGTTTCCATTCTCTTCAGTGCGGCAAGCAGTCCTTCGTACGCTTCGCGGTTTCGCTCCAAAAACGCCGAGCGCTCCGCATGCTCAAACGGAAACCTTCCTTCCCGTTGTGCAAATCCGTCGAAAAACGTATGCGCGCGCTCGCGAATCTGAGTTAGCGGCCGCCGCGTTGCCGCTGACCCCAGATTCAACATCCGCAGCATCTGCTCGCCATCGCGCGCCAGCTCATCAAATTGATAGCTCGAAACCGCCCGCCCGAAATAATCGCTGGCCACGTCTTCGATTTCGTGCGCCTCATCGAAAATCACCGCCGCGTATTCCGGCAAGATCGAGCCGAAATCATCCTGCCGTAGTGCCAGATCAGCGAAAAACAAATGATGGTTCACGATAATCAGGTCGGCTTCCTGCGCTCGCTGCCGCATCGCCGTCAAAAAGCACTGCTGAAATTGCGGGCACTTCTGCCCCGTGCAGGTTTCTTTTCGCGCATCAATCCGGTTCCACAACTCCGCGTCATCCGGCAAAAAATTCAGCTCCGTGCGGTCACCCGTCTCTGTCAGCTTTTCCCAATCGCGAATCTGTGCGAACCAGTCGATCTCGTCCATCCCGCGCAGCACCGGCTGCCCTTCCATCAAGTGCACTTTCTCGCGGCAAACAAAATTATTCCGGCCCTTCATCAGCGCCACTTTCAGCTCCGGCGCAAAATGCTTGCGCAGAAACGGAATGTCTTTTTCAAAGAGCTGTTCCTGCAGTGATTTCGTCGCCGTGGAAATCACCACGCGCCGGCCGCTGCGTATCGCCGGAACCAAATATGCGAGCGTCTTCCCCGTGCCCGTGCCCGCTTCAATCAGCGCATGCTGATGCCGCGCGAACGCGCCATCCACCATCTCCGCCATTTCCAGTTGTGCCGCGCGAAATTCATAACCCGGATGGCATTTCTCCAGCATTCCGCCCGCCCCGAAAACGTCCGCCATTGTTACCGCACTTTTCTCCTCAGCGGAACTTTGCTTCGCCATCTTCTTGGTCGTGGAGGTTGAACCCATGTCGCTCGCCGCGATACATACTATAACCCGCCCTCATTATGCTCAAACTACCGTATCCACAATTCAGGTTTTTGCCCGCTTTCGACGCCGGGGGACTCGCGTCTAAATTATTGGTTCAGTAGCCTATTTTCGGAGGAGGTCCATGGCGGAAAAATCCAGCACCACCAGACCCGGCGTCGTGGAAAAAATCATCAAGCCCATCGTTCCGGAAGCGCCTGAAAAAGCGCAGATCGCAGTCGAAGGGGCCGATCATCTCTACCGTGAAATTCGCATTGAGAACATGCTGGTCGACGAAAATGGGAAGGAAGTTCAGTTGAAAAAAGGCGCGGAAGTCGAAGTCATCATCGAAGCCGATCCTGAGGACACCGTAGCGAAGAAAAAAGAAACCGAGTAGCCCGCCGCGCTTTGGTTTGTGTGAAGCTTTAATCCAGCGCGAATACCGCCCGCACCGTCGCTTCCTTTTCCACCCTCGATGTAAAGAGCTCCAGCCAAACGCCCACGGAATGACCGAGCAGAGGTTCTACGGATACAATCCTCTCACCACCGTCGCGTCCGCCACGCGCCCCACGGCCAGCATGTACGCGCCAGTCCTCATATGCACATGGTTCTTCCGAGAAGTCTCATAGACTTCCTGAAACGCGCGCCGCATCACTGTTTCGAGCTTGGCGTTCACTTCCGCTTCGCTCCAGAAAAATCCCTGCAAATCCTGCACCCACTCGAAATAGCTTGTCGTTACGCCGCCGGAATTTGCCAGCACATCCGGTAAGACCATGATTCCGCGCCTCGCGAGCGCCTCATCCGCGTGCGGCGTGGTCGGCCCATTCGCCGCTTCCGCCACAATCTTCGCCTTGATCGAATCCGCATTGTTCAGCGTAATCACCGTCTCAAGCGCCGCCGGAATCAGAATGTCGCACTTCATCGTCAGCAAATCTTCATTGGAAATCCGCGACGTGCCGGGCATCCCGACCACGGTTCCGGAACGCTCCTTGTAGCGCGCCGCTTTATATGGATCGATGCCCCGCGAATTGTGCACACCGCCGCGCGAATCGCTGATCGCCACCACTTTTGCCTTTCGTTCCGTGAACAGCCGCGCTGCAATCGATCCCGCGTTTCCAAATCCCTGGATCGCGACCGTCGCGCCGCGCAAATTCATCTTCTTCACTTTGCAGGCTTCTTCCACCACGAACAAGCATCCGCGCGCCGTCGCCTCATTGCGGCCTTCCGACCCTCCGAGGGCAATCGGTTTCCCGGTCACGCACGCAAATTCCGAATGCCCCACCGCCGCCGAATACGTGTCCATGAACCACGCCATGGTCTGAGCATCGGTATAAACATCCGGCGCGGGAATGTCCTTCTCCGGCCCAACAATCGGCAAAATTTCCGCGCAATACCGTCGCGTCATCCGCTCGAGTTCCGCTTTGCTCATGCGCTTCGCGTCGCAAATGATGCCGCCCTTCGCGCCGCCAAACGGAATATTCGCCGTCGCGGTTTTCCACGTCATCCACATCGCCAGCGCCTTCACTTCATCCAGCGTGACATTGGGATGGTAGCGAATGCCGCCTTTCGCCGGCCCGCGCGCCACGTTGTGCTGCACGCGATAGCCCTGAAAGACTTTCACCTGGCCGTTGTCCATCTTCGTTGGGACGGCCACTTCCATCATTCGCTTCGGCGTGCGCAACACCTGGCGCAATCCTTGATCCAGCTTCAGATGCTCTGCTGCAATGTCGAATTGAATTTGCGAAATCCGGAAAATATTCAGGTCTTCACGCGGCGCAATCCGCGGTATTGCCTGGGGAACCGCCTTGGCACTTATGGCCATCCGGGTTTTCCTCCTCGCTTATGCTCCCGCTGCTAACCGGCTTGCGCGAAAATGCTCCATGCAGTCGCGCGAACAGAAGTGCAAACTTTCTCCGCCCTGCACCAGCAAAAAAGCAACGTCTTCCGCTACATACGTCCCGCACACCGGATCGCGAAACAATTCCTTCGGTTTTGTCATCGGCGCACTGGGTTCGGTTCGTCCGTGCATCGTGGTTCCGCCCTGCACCACTGCACGTTGAAACGCTTTCTTGAAAATCCACGCGACCACTGCTGTAACCAACGCCCAAAACATCCAACGAAAAAATCTTTGCAGGTATTTCATACTTGGCCCTTTGCACTGGACGGCGAGCGAGCTCCATTTCGAGCTCGCCCCTTGATCAACGCTCTCAGTCCGCCATTATTTCCTGTAAGTGCTGCTAGGCCCGAAGTTTATTCGTCCCGCCTCTGCCCGTCAATCAAAAGCGCCCGAATTCGCGCACCGCCGTGCCTCCGCAGCAAGCCCTCAATGTG
>JASHRN010000196.1 GCA_030037335.1 Candidatus Acidiferrales bacterium
GATCCGCATCGCGCGCCGCGCGGCGATACCACGGCAACCATGAGAGCCACGATTTGAAGCTGCGCCGGATGGCCATTTTGTACCTCCTGATTCACGAGCCGCCTCACCGGCGGGTAATGAGGTCAGTTTGAATTTTGACTCTCTTCCTTCAGACTCGACTCGCCATCGACCTGGGAGGCCTTTTCTTTGTGTCACGATCCCCCAGGCTCCCCTATCCGGGGACCTGGGGCCCCGTTTGCAAGAAAAATCGAACTGACCAGTTGACCGCGCCAGGGCGCTTGACGAAACCCCCAGAACAGCATACAAATATCCCCCTCACCCGGGCAGTTGGAGGATCCCTTTTGGAACGCGAGTACGAGCTATTTGAACAGCTTGCTGATGGCGCTCCCATCTGGCGCGGCCACGCGTCGGGCCTTCATAATGTGCGGGCGAAGCTCGAAGAAATGGCGCGAAACACGCCGAATGAGTGCTTCGCGATTTATTTGCCGACGAAGGAAATTGTTGCGCGACTGAATGTGAAGGCGCGCGGCGCGGGCGGAAAGAAGGTCGTTTTTCAGGTTGCTTATGACGAAAAGCAGTCAAGCGAGCGAAGTGAGATTCTGAGGCTGTGCGGATACGAAGTGGTTTCGGTGATTGGAAACGAAGCCGCGAAAGTGATCCTCGGGATGTCGCAGCATTGCGACCTGTTCATCATTGGGAACGGAGGCGATGAGGACGGCAGAAAAGCTCTGGTCAAATGGCTGCGGGCGAAATACGCGGGCATTCCAATCCTCGCGCTGAATTCGCCGGGGATTCGAGAGTTGGCCGGCGCTGATTACAATGTGGAGGCCAACGGTCCCCGGGCGTGGCTGCGGTTGGTTACGGGCGCGCTGGGAGTAACGTAGCGCAGTCTGGAATGCCTGCTACAGGCGATCGCTATTCTCTCTCTCCGTCACTACATTGTGAAAGGCTGATTCGGAGGCGGCAGGCCTCGCGAAAATCGGCGTGAGCGCACGATGGCGTGGCGGCGCTCGAAATGTTTTTGCGCACGGCGTCCCCATCCTCGAACAAAATAGTAGTTCAGTGCGCATCCCGCACCCGCGCTCAAGAGGGGCACGAGGCGCGCGGTCCATTTCTCGGCAATATCTTCGCCCACGCGAGCCGCGATGCTTTCCATCAAGAACGGCACGAGGCGCGCAATGCCCTGCTTTTCCAAGATATCGCGCCCGAGGTCGAGTCCAGCGGCGCTTGCGGCGGCAATCCACAGTTCGACGGCTTCCTCCTCCGTCGTGTATTCGAAGCCATAAAGAAGGCTAAGCTTTTGCAAAAGGCGAAGGGTGATCGTTGAAAGAAATCCCAAATCGGGCACGACAGTGATCAGGCCTCCGAGGCCAAGGCCCATTCCTTCAAGGGCTGCAGCTTTGGAAGAAGCCCGAATCACGCTGTCGGCGTGAGGTCTGACGTTCTGCGCGCCAAGATCAAAAACATCTTCCCACTTTTCTATCGGCAGGCGCAGAGAACGTTGCACGTGGCGAAGATACGCGCTGGGATCGACGCGAACGTGACGATAAGCTTTATTCGCGCTGGCTTGAATCGAAGAGCGAAGCGCTTCTGAGGACCAAGTCGGGAAAAATTTGCGTGGCATGCTCAATTTAGATGCCGGTAGAAATCAAAAAGACAACTGTTCGCTGATGACCGAATACCCTGGGAAATTCATTTCGGCGCAAGGGTGGGATCAGCGCCGCTCTGAGCTTCTTCCTGCATGTGCTCGGCGAGCAAATCCCAACTCACGAAGTGTCCTGCGGCGTCGGGCGCGCCGGTTTCAGGATTGTAATTTTCATTCATGCCGCCGGTCGCGTGCAGATCGCGGACGAGCAGTGAAACGGTTTCATTGGCAAGCTGAATGGCTTCTTTCTTGTAGCCGTAATCTTCCAGGCCATGCATCAGGAGGTAGTTCGAAATGACCCATACGGGCCCGCGCCAGTAGCCTGAGCGCGGATCGTAAAGAGCCTCGGTGGCAGCAATGGTGCGAATTCCGTTGGGCGACCAGAACTCGCGCGGATTCAGCAGGTGCATGCGAATCATTTCATCGGCTTGCGATTTTGTGGCAATGCCGGCCCAGAGCGGCACGAAATTCGTCCATGTTTTGGTATGGACAAATTTCCCGGTGCGAGAATCAATGTTGAGGAACATACTATCGCGCGCGGACCACATTTTCGTGCGTACCAGATTCGCCAGTTCACGGGCCTTTTCGCGATAAGAATTCGCGTCCGCTTCCTTGCCAAGTTTTTTCGCGAGAATGCTCATGGCGAGATATTCGCGGTAGATGTAGCACTGAAGATCCACGCCTTCGGAAATGTCCGCGGGATCATCAGAAACGGCGGGATTATTATCCACCCCGCTTTCGACGCCGTTGAACCAGCGGAAGAGTCCATCGGGAGAGCGACGCGCCAATTCCCAAAATGCGAGCGTGTCGGCGAGTTTCTGATAGTAACTGAGGCGCGTCGAACCGCTCGGCTCGCGCAGCCAATCGTAATCAAGCAAAGTTTTGGAGGCGCGCAGGGCCATCTGGGCCAGAAATGGCTTGCACATTTGCGGAAGCGCATCCGGAGCATTAGTGGCGATTTCGCGCGGCGTGTAGCCTTTCGTTCCGTAGTTCTCGTCGGTGAAATCGAGAAAATCTTTCACGGAATTCTCGAGCGGCTTGGCTACTCCGTCATAACTGAGTGCAACGCCCATAAAATATGTGTCCCAGTCGAAAAGCTGCGTGTAAGGGCCGGCGGGAACCAAGTATTCGTGCGTAAGGATTCCGCTGGGCGGCTTGACGATGTTGGTCTTGAAGCCGTACTTTGCGAAAAGCCGCGAAATTTCACTCTGTTGCGCGCGCGCCAAGGAAGGAAAGACTGCTGTAAAAAACGCAAACGTAACGATTAGGATTACGCGCAAGGCCCGTATGCCAGTGGCCGCGAACGAAGCGGCACGCTCAGGTCTGCTCATGCGGGCCATAAATCGCCAGTTTGATTTTTTCCATGTGAGCAACTTCATCCGCGCCGATTCCAGGGGTTGAACGAAGCGGATCCTTCTGCACGCTCCCTCCCTGTATCTTAATGCGCAACCGAGGATATTCCTCCAGGCGCATCAGAGCAAATAGAGAATCGAAGAGGGCACATTAATCGGAGCGAGCTTGCATTCGCCGCTAAGTGCATCGCGCCAAGTGAAAATCAGTGCTATGTTTACGTGCCGCGCGGGAGTTATTTTGCGTGGCGCGACAATGTCAAGTGGAAACTCAGTTCCGCGAGTTGCGTTTCAGGGCGAGGCCGGCGCGTTCAGTGAAGAAGCGGCCATCGCTCTGTTCGGCGCGCGCATTGAAACTGTGCCGCGCCCAACTTTCGAGGCGCTCTTTTCCTCCGTGCAGGAAGGCATCGCCGATTATGCGCTCGCGCCCATTGAAAATTCGCTGGTCGGTTCGGTGCACAAATCCTACGACCTGCTTCTGGAGAGCTGTCTTCAGGTTGTCCGTGAAGTTATTCTGCCCATAACGCACAATTTAATCGGCACGCCGGACGCGTCGCTCGAAGACATCGAGAGTGCGGAGTCTCATCCCATTGCGCTGGCTCAATGTGAGGAGTTTTTTCGCACGCATCCGCAAATTCTGCGTGTGCCCGCGCTGGACACGGCAGGAAGCGCGCGAGAAATCATTCTTGCCCGCGATCCTTCGCGCGCCGCGATTGCCGGAAAACGCGCCGCGCAGATTTACGGCGGCAGGATTCTGCTGGAACACATTGAAGACCATCGCGAAAACTTCACACGCTTCCTGCTGCTTGCCGCTTCGCCGGAGCCAAGCGAGAAAACCGACAAACTCTCCCTAGTGGTGCAACTGGAACACAAACCTGGCGCGTTGAATCGCGCGCTCGAAATTTTCGCCCGGCGCGGCATCAGCCTGCTGAAAATCGAAAGCCGGCCCATTGCCGGTCATCCATGGCAATACCGCTTCTATCTGGACCTGCAAACTTCGCTGAACGAGCGGGACACCGTGCGCGCGCTCGACGAATTGCGCGCCTGCGCGAGCGACGTGCGCATCCTTGGCTGCTATCCAACACACCAAGACTCTCCATGAAAAGAGCGACCGAGATCGGAGAATGAGAAGCGTGGAGTTGCACCTTTGAACCTGCACTGATGTAACTGGCATGATCGCGCGAACATCATCGTGTTGGCTGCACCGGATGATTGCTCTGGCGCTCTGACTCCGGTTACTTATGTTTGGGGAAGTTGCTGCCCGTGGGTGGAAACATCTTGCCGCAATCGAATGACATAGCCGTATCCGTTCGTGGCGTCAGCAAGCTTTACCAGATTGGCGCAAGGAACCGAAGCTACAAGACGCTTCGCGACTCGCTTACCTCATTATTTTCCCGCTCCGATGGAGACGGCAAGTCGAACGGCCATAGCCCGCGCACGTTCTGGGCGCTGAAAGACGTATCTTTTGACGTTCAGCGCGGCGAAATCGTCGGCATCATCGGACGCAACGGCGCCCGGCAAATCCACGCTCCTGAAAATTCTCTCGCGCATCACCGATCCCACCGAAGGCGAAGTCGAAATCTCCGGCCGCGTCGGCTCACTCCTCGAAGTCGGCACCGGCTTTCATCTCGAACTCACCGGCCGCGAAAATATCTTCCTGAACGGCGCCATCCTGGGCATGAAGCGCTCAGAAATAGCCGCCAAGTTCGACGAAATCGTGGCCTTCGCGGCCACAGAACAATTTCTGGACACGCCCGTGAAATTCTATTCTTCCGGCATGTACATGCGCCTCGCCTTCGCCGTTGCTGCGAGGTGACTTTTCCAAATCCGGCCGTACCGTCCTGTTCGTCTCTCACAACATGCAAGCTGTCACGCGCCTCTGCAAACGCGTTATCTTTCTCCAGAACGGCGCGATTATAAGTGACGGTGAAGCCGCGAGCGAATATCTTCGCTCTACGGCCGCTAACTCCGCCTCTCGTGAATGGGACTTATCCAACGCCCCCGGCGACAATATCGTTCGCCTTCGTGCCGTCCGCGCCCGCACCACGGATGGCAACGTCTCCGGAGCGTTCGACATTCGGCAGCCTATCGGCATCGACGTCGTTTTTGACGTCTTGGAACCCGGCCATGTCCTCGCCCCGAATATCCACATCTTCAACGAAACGGGCACCGTCCTTTTCATCACAATCGATTCCGACGAACAATGGGATCGCCGCCCCCGTCCGCTCGGGCGCTACACGGCTACCGCATGGATCCCCGGAAACTTCATGGCTGAGGGATCGTTTTACGCGCGAGTCGCCATCACAACTTTTCTCCCCATGAAGGTGCATTTTGACGAATCGGATCTCATCGCTTTTCAAGTTATTGACTCCGTCGAAGGCGACTCTACGCGCAAGGATTACGCCGGTCACCTGCCCGGGGTAGTTCGCCCACTTTTGAAATGGGAAACCGTCCACGAACTCCCTCCGGAAGACCTTCTCCTTGAGGTGCGGCTAATGCTCGGGGAGCAAGATCATGACCGCCGCTGATGCAGCCCACGCCGCCGTCGCTGCCCTCAAATACACTGGTGAGCGTATGGTTCCCGAAGGCGCCGACCGTGCCACCTTTTGGGAACACGTCTACCGCTATGGCTTCGCCTCACGCTTCGTGGCAGGCAAGCGAGTTCTTGACATTGCCTGTGGCGAAGGCTACGGCTCTGCCGCACTGCAAAAAGCGGGCGCCGTTGACGTAATTGGTGTCGACATTGCCGAAGATGTCTGCTGTCACGCCCGCGAAAAGTACGGCATCGACGCTCGTACGGGCAGCGCCGAGCAAATTCCTGTCGCCGACGCATCCATCGACGTGATCGTTTCTTTCGAAACCATCGAACATGTCTCCAATCCGTTGCGGTTCCTCGACGAATGCCTTCGCGTGTTGGTGCTAAACGGAAGACTGATCGTTTCCACTCCCCACAAGGGCGTTTACGGAGCGGATTTCCCTAATCCTTTCCACTGCTCGGAAATGACCGAAGATGAGTTTTCGCGCACCGTGTGCGCTAGGTTCCGCAAAGTTAAGTTTTACTCGCAGCATCCGCGTTCTGCTGCTTGGTGGAGTCCTCGCACTTTTGTGGCGGACGTCACTCCTTGGGGAAAATTCCCCGGATTCGCTCGCCTTCACCGCTCCGCGCAATTCAGGCTCGCTCCCCGACGCGTTTACAACCCCACTGCTGAGGAGCGCAACTCCGTTATCGACCAGATCGCGAACACCAGGGAAAATCAGCATCCTTTCTTGAATCCTTTCGCTCTGCGCCCACGCCGCAAGCGGAACGGCGAAAAGCCAACCTACATCATCGCGAACGCAACAGAGCCATGCCTAAAGTAAGCGTCATCGTTCCTAATTACAATCACGCACCTTTCCTGCGTCAGCGCATTGATACTATCCTCGCGCAAACCTTTCAGGATTTCGAACTCATCCTGCTCGACGACTGCTCCACCGACGATAGCCGCTCGATTCTCTCCTCGTACTCCGGGCCGAGGTTTTCGTCGGCGCTTCCTCTTGTCGCGTAATCCCGCCGGAAAGTTGACGGGATAGGATACAGAAGCCCGCAAAGTTGCACCCCCCGCTGACGTTTTCCCTCGCTTAGGACAGAAAACAATTCCTGCTTGAAATCCCCCGAATACGAAAAAAAAAGGCGGCCCACTGGGAGCCGCCGAAGGTCGCCATCGCTGGCGTTGCCTACGCGAACAAAAGTTCAGCTTACTAAGATAAGCCGGAACAATCGCCGCTGAGATACACTATCGGCTACCATACGCTTTCGTACTATCAAGTCAAGGAGATTCCCCGTGGAAACGGCCCAAGATGATTTCGTGCTTGGAATTGATTTGGGAGCGAACTCTGTTGGATGGGCAATTGTCAGGCGAGCAAAGGCGAAACCCGCGAGTCTCGTAGGGGCAGGCGCACGAGTCTTCGAGGCAGGCATGGAAGGGATGCTCGACGCCGGTCGCGAGGAGTCCCGGAATAAGCGGCGGCGCGACGCCCGATTGCAGCGGCGGCAAACGTGGAGAAGAAAGCGGCGGCTGGCTAAGGTATTTCGCCTTCTACAAAAATGGGAGTTGCTTCCATCCGCGCGCTGCACAACATCAGAAGAGCGCCAGAACTTTATTACGCAACTCGATGAAGCGATCATCGCAAGCGAATGGTACGGCATACGCCGAAATGACGCGAAAGCACCGGAGCAAGTCATGCCTTACGTTTTGCGGTCAGCGGCGCTTAACGAGCGGCTTGAACCGCACTTTCTCGGTCGCGGGTTGTACCATTTGGCACAGCGTCGCGGGTTTCTGAGCAATCGCAAGCAGGTTTCAAGCAAGGAAAAAGCGGACGAAGAGGGTGTAGTAAAGAGGGACATTTCGGAGCTAAGCGGCAGAATCGAAGAGTCCGGCGCGCGAACTCTTGGAGAGTATTTCTCCGCGCTAGACCCAGCGGAATCGCGGATCAGACAGCGATGGACTGCGCGAAGCATGTATGAAAACGAGTTCAATCAGATTTGGCGAGTGCAGTCGGCGCACCACCCCGAAATTCTGACAGAGGCAAGAAAAAAGGAACTTCTTCGAGCATTTTTCTTCCAACGACCACTACGCATTCAGCGTAACCTCATCGGAAAATGCGAGTTGGAGCCAAACCGATACCGAGCGCCCATTTATGCGTTGATCTCGCAGCGATTTAGAATGTTGGACAAAGTAAATAATCTGAAAATCATTGGGCCGGACGGGATTGGAGTACCCCTGTCTGAAGAACAACGGCAGAAATTGACTCGCGAGCTTGAATCGGAAGGAGATTTGAAGTTCTCACAGATTCGCAAGCTGCTCTGTCTCCCTAAAACCTGTAGCTTGAACTTGGAGGCGGGAGGCGAAGAGAGAATTCCCGGCAATCGCACGGGGGCGAAGTTCCGCAATGTGATAGGCGAACGCTGGAACGGGTTGAGCGCGGAAGATAGAGAACGACTCGTTGGTTATGCATATGGTTTTCAAAAAGCAGACAAGCTCAAATCCGCCGCAGTTAAGAAGTGGGACTTAGATGAGTTAGCGGCGGAAAAGTTATCGCAGATCGATTTCGAGAGCGGTTATCTGAACCTCTCCCGCGCGGCAATTCGCAAGGTGCTCCCAAAACTGGAAGAAGGCATGTCCTACGCAGAGGCAAGGCGGCTGCTCTATCCCGATAAATTCTTGGCAAAACCGCCAGCGGACTTTCTTCCACCTGTATGTAATGCGCCCGACGAGGTGAGGAGTCCGGCAGTCATACGTAGCTTGACGGAGCTTCGTAAGGTCGTAAACGCGGTGATCAGGTGTTACGGCAAACCAACCGAGATACGGATTGAGCTTGCGCGAGACCTGAGAAATTCACGCAAGCAACGTGAAGCGGCTTGGAAGCAGAATCGAGAAAACCAGAAATTGCGAGGAGCGGCGGCAGCGACAATTCTGCATGAACTGGGGCTTGCCAGTCCCTCAGAATGGGATAAACGCAAGGTTCTTCTGGCGGAGGAGTGCCGCTGGGAGTGTCCTTTTACGGGTAAGACCATTTCTATGGCCGCGCTTATCGGCAATGAGTCGCAGTTCGACATCGAGCACATCATTCCCTTTAGCCGGAGTCTCGACAACTCTTTCGCTAACCTGACGCTTTGCTATCACGAAGAAAATCGGAATGTGAAGCATAACAGAACACCGTATGAGGCGCATGGAAACGATGAGACGCGATACAAGGTAATTCTTGATCGCGTGAAACGGTTCACTTCAAGTCTCAAATGGGAAAAACTGCGACGGTTTCAAATGAAAGACAACGATGTGAAGGAATTTCTAACGCAATTCGCAAACCGACAACTAAACGACACGCGCTACGCCTCGCGCCTTGCAGGAGACTACCTTTCGCTGCTTTATGGAGGACGAGTAGATTTATCGGGAAAGCGAAGGATTCGGTTCACGACAGGGCAAGTTACTGCTTTTCTTCGCGCCGAATGGAAGCTAAATCAAATTCTAAATGATGGGCCAACAAAGAGCGGCGGGTACATCCCAAAGTCCAGAGACGACCACCGGCATCACGCTGTGGACGCGATTGTTACTGCGCTGACTGACGACGGAACAATTGCTGACCTGAGCCGTGCGGCGGAACGGGCCAGCGAAGCTAAGCGGCGGCTCTTTGCGCCCATTGAAGCACCGTGGCCGAATTTCTCGAATTCAGTTCGGGAGACCCTCGAAAAGACAGTTGTTTCGCACCGGCCCTTGAAAAGAGTGAGCGGGCCTCTGCACGAAGAGTCGCTCTACGCAGCAGGACAGCCTTGTCGGATTCGGAAGCCCCTTTCAGCCCTGACGAAAGCTGAAGTAGAGAAAATCGTTGACGGCGAGGTCAAGCGCCTTGTCAAGGAGAAGCTGGCGCAAACTGGAGAAGCAGACCCGAAGAAAGTCTTCGCGACCGAGGACGGTCTGCCATTTTTCACCACGGCTGGCGGAACCAAGATTCCAATCCGCCGGGTGCGAATTGAAAAGCGCACTCCTACATTTCAATTAAGTGCGGGCCGGACTGCGCGGTACGTCACGTCCGAATCGAATCATCATGTTGAAATTTTCGCAGAACTGGATCAAAACGGACGCGAGGTCGAGTGGGATGCGGCGGTAGTCTCCCTTGCCGAAGCGATGAGAAGGAAGCGAGAAGGCGAGTTAATCGTGCGGCGAGATCACGGCGTGAACCGTCAATTCAAATTTTCTTTAGCGCCCGGTGAAGTTATTGAGTGGGATGAGAACAAGAACAGAGCCTTTATGGTCGTGCGGGCAACTACGGGCGGACAGATCGCTCTGACGCCAGTGAATGACGCCAGACAAAAAGAGGAGATGAGGAAAGATGGCAGTTATACACGGCCAGTTTGGGACACGCTTCGCAAGCGAAACGCACGAAAGATAAATGTAGGCCCGCTGGGAGAGGTCGGCGAGGCGTATGACTGAGCGCGTATTGGATATTTCAGATCAACCCGCATGGCTCAGTGTGCGGAATTCATGCTTGGTAGTACAGTTTCGCGAGGCGCGGCTCAGTCTAGCGGAGCGAGATGGTAAAGCGCAGAAAGTCAAACCGAGTGAACCGCGAACGAAATATCGGTGTGAGGAATTATTCGATCCAAACGAATTCACAATTCCGCTGGCAGACGTGGCCGTACTGATTGTTTCCCACCCACAGGTTACATACTCGCAAGCTGTGCTTTCAGGACTGGCGACAGCAGGAGCCAGCTTTGTGGCGTGTGACACAAAACATCAGCCAGTTTCGATGCTGCTGCCGCTGATAGCACATTCGCTGCAAACGGAACGCTTCTCGGCACAGGCTGCCGCCTCGTTACCGCTGCGAAAAAGACTATGGCAACAGATCGTGCAAGCAAAGATTCAAGCACAAGCGAGCTTGCTTCAGGAGCAAAAAGGAACAGACGCGGGATTGAAGCGCATGGCTGAATCGGTGCGGTCAGGAGACCCGTCGAATGTAGAGGCGCAGGCGGCGCGGATTTATTGGCGTGAGCTTTTCTCGGAATTTGAATTCCGCCGGGATGTGAACGGCGAAGGATTGAACGGTTATCTGAACTATGGATATGCAGTTTTGCGAGCGACTGTGGCACGCGCTCTCTGCGGGGCAGGCCTGCATCCCGGATTGCCGCTGCATCACCACAACCGCTACGATCCATTCTGCTTGGCCGACGATTTGATGGAACCTTACCGCCCGCTAGTGGATCGCGCCGTAGTTTCCCTCGGAGAATCGCGTGCAGAGAATTTGGCTCTGGACAAGGAAGCGAAGCAAGCCGTTATCGAAGTTCTGCTTGGGCGGTTTACGGCAGATGGGGAGTCGCGCACTCTTTTTGACTGGATGGGCCGCGCTAGTTCATCCCTTGCTGAAGTGGTTCTTGGGAGAAAGAAGAAACTGATTCTTCCGTGTCTTTGAACAGTGCCTCGCCACCTATTTGCGCTATCGGGGTACAGAGCCATGTGGCTTTTTGCCATGTTTGATTTGCCGATGGACAAGCCACAACTACGCAGAGAATACGCCCAGTTTCGCAATGCATTGCTGAAAGAAGGATTCTCAATGCTTCAGTATTCGGTTTACGTTCACTACGTGCCTAGTGAGGAAGCGGAAGCCGTCTACCGGCGAAAGATAAGCCGCGCACTGCCGAGCCACGGCCAAGTGCGAATCGTATCTGTAACAGATAGGCAGTTCGAGAAAATGGAGGTGTATGTCGGCCAAAAACGAGAACGGGTTGAAGACCCGCCCCATCAACTCATGCTTTTCTAAGACTGGAAAATGGATGATCCCCTCAGAAATGTTCAACTTCCGAGGGGATCAGTGTATCTCAGTGGCGATTCCCGGCAAACCCTAGC
>JASHRN010000197.1 GCA_030037335.1 Candidatus Acidiferrales bacterium
CATGCTGTTGTTGATCAGCGTCCAGTTCTGGCCGCCATCGTCGGACCGGAATAATCCGCCCGCCTGCCCTTTGTAATCGGCTTGAATCAGTGCGTAAACAACATTCGGCTGGCTCGGCGCCACCGCGATGCCCGACTTTCCGAAGATGCCCGTCGGCAGCCCCGCGGCGTGCGAGATGTTCGTCCAGTTTGCGCCCCCGTCGGTCGTCTTGTAGATCCCGCTCCCCGGCCCGCCGCTTGAAAAGGTCCAGTGTCTTCGCGACATCTGCCACATTGACGCGTACACCACCTGTGGATTCGACGGATCCATCGCCATGCTGATCGCGCCGGTGTCATCGTTGACGTACAAAATCTTGTTCCAGGTCTGGCCTCCATCCGTGGTCTTGAATACGCCACGTTCTGGATTGGGCCCAAACAAATGGCCGAGTGCCGCTGCGTACACCACATCTGGATTGTTCGGATCCACCAGGATCCAGCTGATGATGTGCGTCTCACCCAGCCCGATGAATGTCCACGTCTTTCCCCCGTCGGTGGACTTATACATCCCCTCGCCAGTCAGGACCGTGTTGCGTGGAGCGGAATCGCCCGTGCCCACATAGATAATCTTCGGATTGGACGGCGCAATCGCCATAGCGCCGATGTTGTTGCTCTTGAAATATTTGTCGGAGATGTTTTCCCAGCTGTGGCCGTAATCCTCGGTCTCCCAGACGCCTCCACTCGCCGTGCCCATGTAAAATACGTTGGGCTCCGCGGCGATTCCGGCTACTGCAGTCACCCGCCCGCCGGTATACGGACCTACGCTGCGCCACTGCAGCGCACTGGTGAGCTGGTCTGAGGGCGCGGGTGCCGCAAAAGCCGCCGGTAGAATCAGCGACAAACAGGAAAGCAGAAAACCGTATCGTAATTTGATCATGGCAGGACCTCTCTCAATAAATTCAGTCCAAAAATTGCATGTTCGCACTGACGCCGAGGCGAGAATGAGGACGGCAACGGCAGTGAAGCCCGGGATGCCTGCGGAAGGCAAGGCTGAGTTCCCATATCATCTGGCCCCTCGCAACCAAAAAGTGCGCGCCGATTGTACTGCGAAGAATATGATTTATTCCAGGCATTGTGCAGGGTACCGAGTCTCAGACAGATTACGTTTGCAATTTGCCGCGGTTGGCGCAACGATTCGCGTTGCAGTTCTCGACAGCTGAGTGGTAACTATCTTAGCTACGCCAGAAACGGGAGGAGTGGGCCATGAGTTCTGACCGACCACGCGGCGAATCGTACGAACGGGCGGGAATCACCCGAAGGGAACTGATGAAGATCGCGGCTTGTGCGGGTGCATCCGCTGTTCTTCCATCTGACGCTTTAAGAGCGTTCGGCGCATCCATGCCCTTTCCTTCGAAACCCGTAGCAGCGCGTTCTATTCCGTCGACGAACATTCCAAAAGACATTCCAAGAGAGTGGACCGGCCATAGCGAGGGCCTCGACAAATATCATCTGGCGCCGGGATATCCAGCCTACGATCCGCATCCGCGTTATCTGAGTGAGTTGCAAGGCTCCTGGTATGAAATCGGCAAGCAGTATGGCGAGCGTGCCGCCGACTTGATTCGCATGGTGTATGAAGGCTGGTACCGCGAACTGTTCCCGATTCAGGGCAGCGCGGAAACGATAACCGCGTATCTCCGCGAGCAGAACTCTTATTACGAATCCTTGGTTCCCGAAGCTCTGGAAATGATGCACGGCATCGCCGACGGCGCTGCGACGGAACTGGCCGCCTCCGCATTTCCGCGTGAGCTCACCCACTTCGACAAGATCCTGATGATCAACAGTTACTTTGGCTTGATGGGCAAACCACCGTCTTCCGAGACAGCCGCACTGGCCCCCGAGGACGAGAACACGCATTGCTGCAGTGGCGCGGTGATCCTCCCTCCGGCCACGCACGACGGAAAGACCATCCACGTCAGTTCCGAAGATCAGCATTTCTTTCCTCAGGAATATCTGGTCGCCTTCATCGTTTCTCCGAGCGACAAGCGCGCGCACCGGTACACAGTGACGGATTCTGCTGGCGAAATCGGAAGCGAACACGCGCAGAACGATCGCGGCGTCACCGTAAGCGGATATGCCGGCGGAGGACTCGGCATTCTCGGCCCCACGCTCTCGCATCCATTTTCGGGTTATCGGCGGCCGGGCCTCGACTGGCAGGTTGGCGACTTCTACGCTGCAGCCTTTGCAGACAACGCCCGGCACGCCGTCGAACTGCTGACCGTCGGGCGTCCTGAATACCGCAAGAAGTCCGGCCACAAGATCGTGATCGGCAAGTGTACGCGCGGCGCGAACTGGCTGGTCTCCGACGGCCACCAGGCGTTCGTGGTCGAAAGCATCCCCGCCGATCAAAATGGAATTGCGCGTTACGCCATTCGCAACCCTGGCGAAATGGGTGAGCGGGACGCCCGCTACATCGTCACGACCAACAACGTGGAAGCACCCGATAGCTACAACGAAGAGAACCTCCACGATCCTGGCCATCCCATGAGCCAGCACGGCAGCGGCGCTCAAAATCCCACTCACTTCGGGTTGAACGGTACAGGCATGCGCTTCTGGACATTCATGTGGCTCATCCGCAACAACTACAGCCAAATCGATGTGGACATGGTGCAGGCTTGGCGCAGAACGCACTTTGTCTACGACCGCGATGGCGCGCGGCACGACGACCTAAGCGTCAACGGCAGCAGCGTTCCGATTTATCTCGCGCCGGGCACCGCCACTCTTTGCCGCCACACGTTCGAGCAGCCCGGGATCGACTCCTTCAAAGGCATCAATATCTACGTCAGCCTCTCGGTTGCGCAGGATTTGACATCCTTCCGCACCAAGGGTCGCCCCTGCGAATGGCTCGGCCCGTGGGATCGCCTCTCCCTCGTCTGATAGGCGTTGGCCTTCAGTTCGGCGGAGTAGTTCTTCGTAGCGTCCAAATCGCCGCCGCTGCGCCGAGCCCCGAGCTGGTGAAGGGAATTGAGTTTTGTAGACGCATCCATCGGCGACGGTGCCGCATTGCAAACTAATGCTAGAACGAAGGAAAAGCGTGGAATTGTGGATCACGTGCGCGGGCGGCCGTCGTGCCGCTGCGAGGTGACGACCGGGCCAATTCCGAAAAAACGAGTCAAAATCAGGCTATAGAACCAGGCCATTCTCCTATCTCCGATGGCCTACGGATGTATCTGACCGTTCACCACTTGTATATGGCTGGGTTGTTCGTGCTCGACATAGATTAAGGCAGCAAGGAAACTGCCGGCGGATTAGGGGATTGCTTTGTCAAGCTTCTAGTGCTATATTTGCGAGCGCCGGGAGTGCGTCGAGCTTCCTGCACGTTGAGACTACGGTCTCACCCGGCGTCTGCCATCATACCCAGGTACGTTTGGGGAATTTGACGATTCCGAAGCCATCGATATTACCGTCGGAACATCGTATCGATGGCCTTAGCATTTCAAACCACTTACTGTCTCCTACTTCGTAATTTCGCCAGATTGCTCCAGCGACCATATCCGCAAGCTGTATTCCTATACTCAGGTCTGACGGAACAAAGAAAAGGCTCTCCACGAGATTCCTATACTTTGAGACAAAATCTCCGGCACAACGAAGTAACGCCTCATGGTGAGCCCGAAATCGTTTATCATCCTCTTGGCCGCGATGATCGCTCACAACGATTCCTAATTCTGCTCTGCCGACCTGCCTCGAAAGATCCTGAAGGTGATACTGGAATCTTTCAGAGACGGGTTTGTAAGTATACTCATACAAATCATCTCTCGTGGTTATCGTTGGCCGAGCATAGGCTGCTTTAATACACGTGACGCAGCCCAGAGTTCTAACAGATTTTTCCGCACAAATTATTTTTTCGTATATCTCCGATCGCACCGCATCCCGTGTTTCCTTGTTCATTTCTTTCATTGGGTTCACTGCTTCGTTATTTCCGGGGGCGAAGTAACGCCACTTAATTTCGCCGACAATCTTGCGTCGCAGTTTCAGACCCAGAAGGTTATCGCGCATCTTATGCCATCTCTCTTCTGGGATGATGATACCGCCTATCACAAAATACTTATGTTTCAACTTGGTAGGACTAGGCGGTGTGCCCGATTCATCGATGAAGAGGATATGCACAGTGCTGGGAAACTATTGTATGGGCCTTTTTGATTTGTGGTTCCCGCCGCTCTTTCTTCGTGTTTCAGCTCTAAGGATACGAATAAGGGAAGTATCGAATTTCTTCTTTTCTACCTTCACGTGCAGATCATAGCATGTTTTAGCTTGGCCGGATGGTTAGGGTTCCCCACATGTTGGTGAACACGTTTTAACGATTGTGCTTGGCGCGCAGGCGCGCTTGGAGCAACATAGCGCCGCCATGCCACACACATTCTCGCGACGCGATACACTGAAGCTTTTCGGCGCAGGCGCTGCCGCTGCAAGCGCATCCGCTACGTTTCCCTGCTTCGCCTCCGCCGCGCCGCAAACTCAATCCGCCCCAAGCACCGCCGAAACCAAAAGGGAACAGGAAGAAGACCAGCGCGAGTCGCAAAGTCGCGCCTCTCGCCTGGCTTGGTGGCACGCCGCCAAATTCGGCATGTTCATTCATTTTGGACTCTACAGTGTCTACGGCCATCACGAATGGGCCATGGAAGAGGAAGGCATTCCCGTCGCCGAATATGAGCAACTCGCGCATCGCTTCCATCCGCGTCCCGGATTCGCGCGCGAATGGGCGCGCCTCGCCAAGCGCGCCGGCCAGAAATACATGGTCATGACCAGCAAGCATCACGAAGGATTCTGCAATTTCGCGTCGAAGCTCACCAACTATTGCGCGCCCGATCAGGGACCGGGCCGCGACCTCGCCCGCGAATACGTCGAAGCCGCCCGCGCCGAA
>JASHRN010000198.1 GCA_030037335.1 Candidatus Acidiferrales bacterium
GTGTGCGCCGCGTCCGATGCGCCCGCGAAGCTGATGAAGCTGCGCCAGTCCGAAGCGGTCGGCGTGCTCGATCACCATGACGGTTGCGTTGCGCACGTCGACGCCGACTTCCACGACCGTCGTGGCCACCAGAATTTCAATTTTCCCGCTGCGAAACTGCTCCATCACTTGCTCTTTTTCTTCGCTGCGCAGCCGGCCATGCAGAAGGCCGAGCTTTAATTTCGGGAAGACGCTTTTCGAGAGGCGCTCGTATTCCGCGGTTGCGGCCTTCAGTTCCTGCTTCGATTCTTCGACGACAGGATAGATGATGTATGCCTGACGGCCGCTGGCGATTTCGCGCCGCACGGCTTCCCATACGCCGGGAAGGTTTTCTTCCGCGCTCCAGCGCGTTTGGACGGGCGTGCGGCCGGGCGGCATTTCGTCGATGATGGACAAATCCAGATCGCCATATAGAGTGAGCGCGAGCGTTCGCGGAATCGGCGTTGCAGTCATCACCAGCACGTGAGGAGAGGCGCCCTTTTCAGCAAGATGCTTGCGCTGCAAAACGCCGAAGCGGTGCTGCTCGTCGATGATTACGAGGCCGAGCTTCGCAAATTTCACAGCTTCTTCGATAAGGGCGTGCGTGCCAGTGACAAAACGAGCTTCGCCGGATGCAATGCGAGCGAGTGCATCCTGTTTTTCTCGGGATTTCATTCCGCTGACGAGCAGCTCGATGGAATAGTTCGCGGCGGCGAAAATTCTTCGCGCCGAGAGATAGTGCTGGACGGCGAGAATTTCCGTCGGCGCCATGAGCGCGACCTGGTAGCCGTTTTCGATGACGATAGTGGCGGCTTCGAGCGCGACAATCGTTTTGCCGCTGCCGACGTCGCCTTCGAGCAGGCGGTTCATCGGGCGAGCGCGTTCGAGATCGGCTGCGATTTCCGCAAGCACGCGTTTTTGCGCAGCGGTAGGCTTAAAAGAAAGTATTGTTTTTAGGGCTTCGCGGACTTTTTCCTGGCGCACCTGCATGGGAATCCCGATTTGCTGCTGCTCACGCTGGCGACGCATCGCCAGACCGAGTTGGTAGAGGAAAAATTCCTCGAAAATCATGCGAACTTGCGCGGGGCTGCGGATTTCGTTCAGCAAATTGGGGTCTGTGCCTTTTTCGGGGAAGTGCACGCGCAGCAGGGCTTGGCGCTTGGAAGGAAATGCGTAACGCTGAAGAATCTCCTCGGGAAGTGGGTCTGGGATTTCGCCCTGAAAATCCTGGACGATACGAAAAATGATGCGGCGGAGCATGCGCGAGCTGACGTCGCCGATGGCTTCGTAGACGGGAACGATGCGGCCCACGTCGGCCGATTCGCTCGCGTCGTCACCGGGCTGGAGCAGCTCGTATTCAGGATTGATCATTTCCATTTCGAGCGGGCGGTTGGGATTGATAGTGATTTTGCCATGCAGGACGAGCGGCTGACCGGGCTTGAATTTCCCGTTGAGATAGGCGCCGTGAAAGAATCGCGCGGGGAGTCGGCTGGTCGCATCTTTCACGCGGAGATGGAACATGGCATTGCGGCGGCCGGCGAATCGAACGAGGCTAGCGCTCTCGACTTCGGCACGCACGGTGGCGATTTGGCCAGGAACGAGGTCGCCGATTTTCGAGAAATGGATGCGGTCCTCGTAGCGAAACGGCAGGTAATTCAAAAGATGACCGACGGTGGTGATTCCACGCTCAGCGAGCAGGGCGGTACGGTGAGGGCCGAGGCCTTTGAGAGCGGTGACTGGAGTGTTGGAGTTAACGCTCATGCAAGAATCATATTCGTCCTGAATTGACTATGAGCGAGACTTTAGCACATCGGGTGAGAGAGTCCTGGAGCAAGAAAGTGGGTGCTTACCAAGAGAGCGAGGGCGTCTAAGGCTATATGTCAGCCGCCTGCTCAAATTTCAATGCAAGCGGCGCATCGCATAGGATGAGCAACTCAGTCATACGGGATACAGATACCCTCCTTACATTCATAGCCCGCGGGACAGTCGTCGTCCGTTTCACATGAGGTGTAACAGTCCGAGTCTAGCACGGGAACGAGAAAGCCGTCCTGACTGGGACACGCGCCGGGCGGTCCATCATGTTCCGTCATGCAGGTTAAATTCTCAAACACTGCCGTATAGTCACCGTCTCCTGTCGGCCCATCCGTCATGTTGAGGCAATTCTGCGGTTGCTGGCAATCGTATCCGTAGTCGGTGCAGCACACTCGCTCTATATTGTAGGTTGCGCAGCTGCCCCCATACTGGGCGCGCAAGAGGCTGGGATCCGCCCACAGAAATGCAACGAGGATACAGAGCAAAGAAAAACGTCCTAACTTGAGTAGTCGCATCGGTCGGCCTCCTTAAGGGTCAGTTCACAGGCGTTGCATTGTTGAATTCCTCTGGTGTGATAGGCAAGTATCCGCCCGGAGTGTTCGGATCTGGCTTCTCAAACTTCCCGGCCTGCCACCTTGTTCCATCGGCAAAGTAATAGATTCCCTCGTCGACCTGGCACTCGGTGACACTAGAAACGGACTGGTTTGATTGAACGGATTGGTTTGATTCAATCGATGCCTTGATGGCATCGTAGAATGGAGCTAGCGCGAGCCGTATCTCTTGGTTAGGCAGTATGTTTAGCGGTTTGGATTGAAATGGTGAAGGCGTATGCTTTTGCCCGGTTCGGGAGTTGTACATGGCGTGGTCGGGCGGGCGTCCAGTCATCACTAGGTATCCAGAGACGGGGTTATCGCTAGTCCCGGAACCCGTCTGCGGAAAAAACAGGTCTACATCCATAGCAATCAGTTCCTTGTTCGACACGTTCTTGTACACGAACACGAGATTCTTCATCCAGTCGTCGCCTGCCTGAAACGTTACCCCCTTATCCCACAAAATGTAGGCCCTTGCAGCGCTTGGACCGTTGACAAATGGAACGATTACATCGGGCGGGATATCGGCGTTTCCCTCTAGGACTTGAGCGATAACAACCGGGGCATTCCGATGGAGGCGTTCTACGCGGAGGGTTTTTGTCCCCGCCGGCTCTTCGGAGGACTGCACCGGGTCAGTCGGGCCTTCGCCTCTGAACGCTGCTGTAGTACTGAGGCCCATTCCGGCAAGCTCCACCTGCGCTTCCGATCCGCCTTGAGCCAGCTTGCGAATGCCGAGCGCTGCTGCCACTTCGTTCTCCCCTGTTGGCCCCAGCTCTCCAATCCACTTCTTCTCTAGCCTTCCTTTGTCATTTACAAGAAGGAGGGTGGGAGTACCCGAGACTCCGATGGTACTGAGGTTGATTTGACGGACTTGCGGGACGGAGTAGCCCTCCGCCTGCATGTATGTTATTGACCTTTGTACCGGCTGTGGCAGGACAGCCACCGCCTGCCATCCGCCCGCTTCCCGGTCTTTCAATAAGGCTTTGTAGAACGGCGCGCTTTCGGCACAGAAGTGACATCCTGTTTGCAGCGCCAGGACAAGGGTGTGATGGCTCTTACCCCAGTCTATTCCGCTGATCGGGACGGCTTGCCCGGGTCGCAGGGCAACGGATCGCGCAGGATTGCCGACGCGAGGCTTGACAAGTATCAGGGCAATGTAAATAAGTAGCCCTAGCGAGACGAAATTTAATAGCCATTCGGACACTCGAGACACGCGGTTCCACATGGTCAATCCTCCTTGCTAGCTGGCATCTCCGAGAAAAAAAGGCCGAGCCGACTGGTACGCATTGGGCACCTTCAATTTTCTAAGCGCTGGTTTTACTGAACGGGAAACGCGGCCATTTTGGGTCTTTCTGTGCGGTTGTCAATACCATAAATTACTTAGTACTGTACGTACCTTTAGAAATACCGTCCCATGCACGCCGAATGTGTTCTGGCACTTATCTGGCAGAGAGCTGCTTACCAATGGGAGGGTGAGCACGTCTAAGCCTATGTGATGGAAGAGGGCAGCGGGTTGTGAGGGGCCGGCGCGAGGGCATTTGCGGCAAATCGCGGCGAGCAACCGAGGAGCGAGCAGGTCGCATCCGGCTATGAACGCGATGGGGATGAGCGCGACGCTGGAACGCGCAGCGGCGCAGCGAGCCGTGCAGAAAACGGACGAACAGCTCCTGGTGCGTCAGGCACAAGCCGGCAACCGGCCGGCTTTTGAGGAACTGGTGCGCCGGTATGACAGAGATGTGCTGCGGCTGGCATTGAATCTGGTGCGCGGCTCGGAAGATGCGCGCGATTTGTATCAGGAGATTTTCCTTCGCGTTTACCGGAACCTTGCGCGCTTCCGGTTTGAGTGCAGCTTTTACACATGGATCTATCGCATTGCGACAAACGTGTGCCTGGATCATTTGCGGCGGAAGAATACGCGGAAAGAAGAACAGGCTCCGCAGCCCTTAGAGGGAGAAGGCACGGCGCCGGATTTTTTTGATCAGCAGGTAGAGCAGCGGTCGGCGGCAAATCCAGAGCGGCATTTACTGGGACAGGAATTGGGGAAGCATATCGATGCGGCGCTCGATGGATTGTCTCCAAGGGAGCGAATGGTGTTTGAGTTGAAGCATTACGAAGGGCTGAGATTGCGAGCGATTGGGGACATGCTTGGGACTTCGGAAGAGACGGTGAAAAATTCCCTTTTCCGGGCGACGCGAAAGTTGCGGGCGAGTTTGGACGGCATCAGGTAAGAAATTTGTAAAGTGCGTTGGAAGCAGAGGAGTGGAGAATGCGAGAAATTGACAAGCCCTCCGGCGGATGTCCGGAGTTCGAAGAACAGATCATGCTGTACGCGGCGGACGAGCTCGAAGGCGTGGAGAAAGACGCGTTTGAAGAGCATCTGGATGTCTGCACGCGATGCATGGCCGCCGTAGACGCGGAGCGGAAATTAACAGAAGTTGCGGCGCGAGGGCGGCTGGAGCCGAGTCCAGCGCTGCTGGCGAGCTGCCGGAACAGATTTGAGGATTCGCTGGACGAGATGGACACGCGGCCGCTTTTCAAGCGCTGGGCGGAGGCGCTGTTCCCGGCGCACTGGATGGCAATGTACCCGGCGGCGAGCGTAGCGGCGCTGCTGCTGATCGGATTTTCGGTGGGGATGGTAGTGCCGTGGCATTCGCAGGGGCAGAACCCGGCGTCGCCGGTTCGTCAGTCTGGGATGCTGGGCGCGACGGGACTGGATACTCAGACACTGCAATCCGCGAATGTTTCGGGCATCAACTGGACGCCAAGCGAAAACAATCAGCCGCCGCAGATTGTAATTCAACTGAACATGCAACGGCCGCAGACGGTGGAAGGAACGGTGAACGACGGTGAAGTGAAACGCGTGCTGTTGTACGTGCTGCACAATGGTCACCGGTTCTGTCCTGATGTGCGAATCAATGCTGTGGAGCTGCTGAAGGAACGGGCGAGCGATCCGGACGTGGAGCGAGCGCTCTCGCATGCGGTATTGAGCGATAGCAATCCCGCCGTGCGGCTGAAGGCGCTGGACGCCTTGACGTTGGGAAGACCGGACAACACGAGCATACAGACTATGCTGACGGCTTTGACGAAGGACACGAACATCGGAGTGCGCGTGGAAGCGATCAATGCATTGCGCGCGGCTTCCGAGCAGGGTGGTTTGGTGGCGGACCCGCAGGCGCTGAGCGTGTTGCGCCAGACGATGCAGAAAGACCCCAATACATATATCCGGCTGCAGAGCGCGGCGGCGATTCAGCTTGCACCCGCGAATCAACCGTGATGAGGACGCGAGAAACCGAAATGTCGATGAGACGAAAAATTTCAAGTATGTCGCTGACAGCGATGGTGGCTCTCGCGCTGATGCCGGCATGGGCATGGGCTGGCACGGGCCGCACAAATCGCGTGACCGCTGACAAAACAGGACAATTCTCAACCAGCGCGGGTCTGCACCTAAGAGTGGAAGCGGATCAAGGGGACATTCGCATACTGACGGGAAGCGCTTCCCAGGTGAGCTACCGCGCACATTTGGAAACGGATGCGAGCGACGCGAACGCGCAGCAAATCTTAAATGCTTTTGCTCTGGAAGCGCGAAATGATTCGGACGGAGTGATATTGGTGGCGCGTTCGCCGAGACTAGGATGGGGCCATCATTTGTGGGTGACGCTGGAAGTGACCGTTCCGCACAGCTACAACCTGGATCTCACGACAGAGGGCGGAAACATTCAGATTGCGGATTTGCAAGGGCGAGTGGTGGCGCAGACCGCGGGCGGAAATATTTCCGCGGGGCAAATTGACGGGCCGGCGCGGCTGGTGACCGACGGCGGGCATATTTTCGTGAAGAACGTGGGCGGGGATTTGACCGCTTCGACGGGCGGCGGAGATATCACGGTGGGAGCGGTCGCGGGAGGCGCGATTTTGCGGACGGGCGGAGGGCATATTCGAGTTGCCTCGATTGCGGGTGCGGGGCGGCTGGATACGGGCGGCGGCGACATTTCGCTAGAGCATGCAGGAGCGGGACTGGTAGTGAGCACGGGCGGCGGAGAAATTGAAGTGGGAG
>JASHRN010000199.1 GCA_030037335.1 Candidatus Acidiferrales bacterium
GCGAGGGCATTAAGCGCCGCGAATAACATCGGTGCATTGCCGCTTCTGCACAACCGTCCTGACTTCAGTGATTTATCGCCGATGCCACGACCCTGGGTGGATGGCTTGATTGACCGCGTGCAGGCGATGTACGCGACCGCGACGCAGGCGTATCAGGCGGGGCAGCTTGACGTGGCGCGCGAGGACTTCAAGGCAGCCGTGAACCTGCTGACGAGCAGCAGTCTGGAAGATACCGGCGACCAGCGCTTGCTGGAACTCTTCAATCGCATCATGGACACGATGCAGACCGACGAAGTGGCGACGGAGGAGAAGGACGAAGCGACCGCGGAAGCCAATGAGAATGCAGCAGAAGCTGCAGCGAATGGCGAGAACACGGCCAATGCCAATGCGAGCGACAATTCCGCTCAAGATGAATTGATGGCGCAGGCTCCGCCGGAGCCCACAGCTCCGATCGAGGAAGTAGCGGAGCTTGAGAATTTGCCGGCAAGCGATCCGCGTCTGGCGGCGCTGGCGGAAAAAGAGCTGATTACGGTTCCGCACGATTTGCCGCTGACGGTCAATCCTTCGGTACTGCAATACTTGAGTTTCTTCGCGTCGCCGCGCGGGCGAGACATCGTGGAGATGGGTTTGCAACGCGCCGGGCGCTATCGGGCGATGATCGACGCGACGCTGAAGAAAGAAGGGCTGCCGCTGGACCTGTTCTATCTGGCGCAGGCCGAGTCGGCATTCAAGCCGCGGGCGGTTTCGACCAAGGGCGCGCGAGGAATCTGGCAGTTCATGCCATACACGGGCCAAGAGTATGGGTTGCACCGGACGTATTACGTGGACCAGCGGGACGATCCGGCGGCAGCAACGGAAGCCGCTGCGGAGAGTCTGCGCGACTTGTACCAGACGTTCAACGATTGGTATCTGGTGATGGCGGCATACAATTCCGGGCCAATGAACGTGTCGCGGGCAGTGGAGCGCACGGGCTATGCGGATTTCTGGCAGTTGCAAAAAATGAACGCGCTGCCGGAGCAGACCAAGAACTACGTTCCGATTATTTTGGCCTTGGCGCTGGTGGCGAAGGATCCCGGCCTTTACGGCATTCACGTGGATGCGGACCCGGGACCGGAGTTCGATTCCGTCAGCCTGGAGCATTCCATCAGCCTGCGGCTGGCGGCGGATGCAACGGGAGCGACCGTTGATGATTTGCAGGCGCTCAATCCCGAACTGATTCGCGGGCTGACGCCTCCGGATTTCGTGCTGAACGTGCCAAAGGGAACTGGCGACAAATTGAAGATGGAAATTGCGGGGATTCCGGCGGACAAGCTGACATCGTGGAGGCTGGCGACATTCTCTTCGGGCGAAACGATGGGCGCGGTGGCAAGGCAGTATCATGTGACTCTGGCGTCGCTGGAAAACGTGAACATGATCGACGCGCACGATCCGCCGGCGTCCGGCACGGTGCTGATTGTCCCGACGGCGCCGCCGCGCGTGCGACGCGTCTACTACCGCGTGCGTTCGACGGATACGCTGGATAGCATTGCAGCGAAGTACGAGGTGACAGTGAGCGATCTGCGGAGATGGAATCACCTGCGAAGCTCGCGAACTCCACACGGGCGGACGCTGCGCATTTATGAGAATTACTATCCCATGGAAAGCGTGAGCGACACGCGTGTTGCTTCGCGCCGCACCAGTGTGGGAACCGTGGCGGTCGCGCAAAAAACGACAAACGGAAAAGTGGAGCATCGCGTTCGGTCGGGCGAGACGCTCTGGTCGATCGCTCATGAGTATGGAACGACGGTGGCAGCAATCAAGCAGTCGAATCCTTTTTTGGCTAGTCGACAACTGGAAGTGGGCGACCTGCTGAATATCACGCCGCACAAGTTGTAACCATACTATTTTCAATCATTTGAATCTCAAGATTGAAGCGGTGGCGTCCGGGCGGGAAAGATCGCGCTGGCTTGATTTCGCTTACTTTGCGCCTTGACAAAGCTCGGGAAGTACGATTAAAACGAAGTGGGTATTGCCGCTGAGCCCAGATACTACGGAGGGAAACATGTTCGACGCGAAGTTCCACGACAACGAAGAAGACAACGAGCTCCCCGGTTTTGAACAGGACGAAGAAGAAGAACAGGCTGAGCCCGGCGGCGATGAGCGCGAAGTAGTCGTCGAAGAAGATGTGGTGGAAATCGGCAACGAGGAAGAGCCGGAATCGGAAGGCGGAGGCAGTGGCGGCGCGAGTCGGCGTCCGGCCCCGCGAAAACCGGCGCGCAAGTCGGGGGGAAAGAGGAAGGGTAAGGCGAAGAAAGCGAAGAAGGCTGCGCCGAAAAAGAAAAAGGCAAAGTCGAAGGGCAAGGCGAAGGGGCGTTCAAAGAAGCGCCGCCGGTAGGTTTTGCTAAGCTGAAAATTCTGAAAGCGCTGCGAGTTTGCGTGGAAGCTACGCAGAGTCGCGGCGCTTTTGCTTTTGTGGAAGTTTCTTCTCGGAAGAGCAGGGCAGGCAGCGAGCGATTCCGCCTACTTCAGGGGTGGGTCCTGCAGGGTAGCTGGGCGATTGTCGCGGGTGACGCGGATGACTCCCGACTGATCGGTGAAGAAGCTTTCATAGCCGTAGTTGCGCGGAACAGCGGTGAGAGTGAACGCGTGGGGATTGCCGTTGGCGTCGAGCTGAGTGGGCGCGTAGTGAATGGAATAGCCGCCGGACATGGCCGATTGCGCGGCGTCGCGAGCAGGCTGGCCGAGGGATTCGAGAGAGCTAGGGTAAGCTGAAGCGCCGTTTTCGTAGGTGGCAAGCTGATGCTGGAGGGTCTCAATGGCTTCGAGGGCAGAGCGTTCAGAGGCAGGGCGGGGATACTGGAAACGCAGGGGGAGCGCGAGCCAGATGATCGCCCAGATGCCGGCGACGGCTACGACAATCGCGACGAGGAGTTTCGGCGAGGCGCTTCTCTTGCGATGCCCGGGAGCGAGCCCGGATTCCAGTTCGGTTTGGTCAGCGCCGCAGTAAGGGCAAATGGCGCTGGCGGAGTTTATCGGGCGCTGGCAATTGGGGCAGAGGTACATTCGACGAGAGTGCTCAGGGCGTGGCGGCGTGGCCGGAAATGACTAGGCCAATGGTCATGGGCGAAGTCCCGACGGCGGCCTTGAAGTAAACGGCCGAAAAATTCTCGTCAGTGTCCTGCTTTGTGCCCGGAAGGAGGGTGGGGGCGCTGTCCGTGGGTACGAGGCTCCAAACAGAAGGATGGCCGGTGGTGGTGGTTTTGCGGCTGAGCGTGTACATGTCGTTGTCGGCGAGATTGGCGACGGAAGTGTCCTGATCGGGAGGAGTGAGAAGCAGGAAGTCGCGGTAATCGGAGACGCCTTGATGATTGCCGTCGACGGGCTGAAGGCCATAACGCATGACGTAGGTGCCCGGCTTAACGGGCTGGTTGCGGAAGTCCTTAACGGGGACATCGAAGTGAATCGCGCCAACGATTTCGCCGTCAACCATCTGGCCGTAATTCACTCCCAAGGGCGGGTTTCCTGAAGAAGGATTTGCAGGAATGCTGGTGCGAAGCCAGATTTCGCAATAGGGCTTGCCGTCGGAGGTGGTGACAGAAACTGTGATCGACGAGAGGATGGTGCGGATGGCGGAGGAAATTTCCGCCGGGATAGGGACGGCAGTGGTGGCGGCTTTGAAGTCCTGCGCCGAAGCGGATGACGCGAAAGCCAGAACTGCGGCGCAGGCGAGAGTGATGGTGGCGAGGCGAGAGGAAGAGCGACGGATCATGCGAGTCTCCTGTTATGAAATCGACCGTTCATTGTAATGGATGATTATTGCGTGCGATGGGTTTCGAGGCAATGCGAATCGGCACGCCGCAAGCAAGAGGGCGGCGCGGAAGCCGCCGCTACAATCACAGGGCAGAACTTCGCAAAGAGCGCGAAGCTCTGCGCTACACAGATGCGAAGGAAATTACTCTGCGAAGCGGCCGACGAAGGAGCCGCGGCCGTTGGAATCGTCCCACGTGACACCGAGGGACTTGCCCTGATAACTGCTATCTCGCGCGACGACCGGCATCGAATGAGTGAGATGCGAGGCGAGCGGCGGATAGTAAGTTTGCTCGTTGTGGCAAATCATGTCGCCGGTATTGATGGCGCGCGTGGAGAGCTTCACGACGTTGCCGACGGCGAGCGTTTCCCAGCCCATGCGCGAAGAATCGGCGCCGAAGGAGATGGGAGCGGAATTGGTGACGACGATGTCATTGAGCAGGCCCGCGGATTGCGATTGGGCGAAAGAAACCAGCGCGGCTTGCTGTGCGGGATTGGCGCGCGAGTCGACAAAAAGGACGGCCTTCGCGGGAAGTGGATCGCCGTAGGGATCGCCGAGAGTGGCGCTCGCACGAACGACGGCGACGACACCGAGGCCGGAGAGAGAAACGCCGTTCCACTGGCCGTCAGCGACTTGCCAGGCGAGGACGGCGTTCTGGCCGGTGAGCCCGACTTGCGAATTGGCGAAGCACGGGCCGGTGTAGACGTCGGCGTTGCGAAATTCCATGTAATTTCCAGAGATGTGATCTGCCGTTTGCGCCATGGCGGGAATGGCCATCAAGAATGCAGCAGCAAAAAGCGTGAGTGTCGCGATGCGGTTCGGTTTCATGGGGGTCCTCCCAATCAAGGATAGTTTCTCACTCTGGAATGGACGGTGCAAGTCGAGGTTTGGGGAGATGGCACAAGATAAAACGGAACTACAGATTCCCTGCCTGGCTGCTACGGCGGGCAAGCGGCAGGCAGGCTCGTCGTCCGATAAGGAAATCGTGACTCCTCGGAATGACAATGATTCTAATTGCTACTCGTGGCGGAGTGCGGTGAGGGGATCGACTTCTGTGGCGCGAAGGGCGGGGAAGTAACAGGCGGCGAGCGCGACGGC
>JASHRN010000200.1 GCA_030037335.1 Candidatus Acidiferrales bacterium
ACCGCGATGGTGATTCCGCGCTCGCGCTCTTCCGGCGCGTTGTCAATCGAATCAAACGCCCGAAACTGCACTTTGGGGTTGTTCTTTGACAGCACCTTGGTGATCGCCGCCGTCAATGTGGTCTTCCCGTGATCGATGTGCCCGATCGTCCCGATATTCAGGTGCGGCTTGCTGCGCTCGAATTTTTCCTTCGCCATGTTTCTCCCTGCTCCTCAGCGTGTGCTTGATTCCTAGTTGTAATTTCCCGTGAAATGCCTTGGAAACTTTTCTATGAACGGCTCCAGTTGCTGGTCGATGTCCCCGCTCTCAAGCGCTTTGCAAAACTGCTGTCTCCGCTTCTCGAGCTCGCCGCTTTCGAGCATTCCCACGAATTTCAGCCAGCGCTCCTCGCCCATCCAGTACTTCAGCCGCTTCAGCAATTCCTGCCGCCGATTCTCCCGCCGTTCGCTCACTTCGCGCCCACTTTGCCCGTGGCCTTCGAAATCACTTCTTCTGACACATTCGCTGGCGCCTGCGCGTAATGCGAAAAGTGCATCGTGAAACTGCCGCGCCCCTGCGTGCGGCTGCGCAAGTCCGTCGCATACCCGAACATCTCCGACAGCGGTACTTCGGAGCGAATCACGTGGCTGCCCGCGCGATTTTCCGTCCCTTGCACATGAGCACGCCGCGAATTCAAATCGCCAAACACCTGGCTCATGTATTCCTCAGGCACCACAACTTCGACGCGCATGATTGGTTCAAGCAGTTTCGGATGCGCGCGCCCACAGGCTTCCTTGAACGCCATCGAGCCTGCAATCTTGAACGCCATTTCCGAGCTGTCCACTTCATGGTAGCTGCCGTCTTCAAGCACGACGGCAATGTCCACCATTTCGTATCCGGCGAGGACGCCGTTTTCCATCGCTTCCTTGATTCCATTCTCAATCGGAGGAATAAATTCCTTGGGAATCGCCGCGCCGAAAATCTTGTCAATGAAAAGCAGACGATGCTCTTTGTCGAAACGCCACTTCCCGCCCTTGCCGGCCACTTGCTTTGTGAGTTCATCGAGATCGTCGGTCGAAAGCTCGTGCATGTCCTCATGCCCCGCGCTCGGCAGCGGATGCACCGAAAGCTTCGCGTGGCCGTATTGCCCGCGACCGCCCGTCTGGCGAATGTATTTCCCTTCGCCCGGCGCCTGCTTCGTGATCGTCTCGCGATATGCGACCTGCGGCCGCCCCACATTCGCCTGCACGCCGAATTCGCGCATCATGCGGTCCACGATAATTTCCAAATGCAATTCGCCCATGCCGGAAATCAGCGTCTGGCCCGTATCCGGGTCGGTGTGTACACGGAAGGTCGGATCTTCCTGCGCCAGCTTTCCCAGCGCAATCCCCATCTTTTCCTGGTCGGCTTTGGTTTTCGGCTCGATCGCCACGGAAATTACCGGCGCGGGAAACTCGATCGCTTCGAGAACAATGGGCTTGTTCTCATCGCAAAGCGTGTCGCCCGTGGAAACATTCTTCAATCCCACGCACGCCGCAATGTCGCCCGCATCGATGGATTCGATTTCCTCGCGCTTATTCGCGTGCATGCGGAGTAAACGCCCAATGCGCTCACGCGTCTTTTTCGTTGCGTTGTAAACCGTCGAACCCGTTTTGCAAATCCCCGAATAAACGCGGATGTAGGTCAGATGGCCCACATATGGGTCCGACATAATCTTGAACGCCAGTCCCGAGAACGGCTGATCGTCCGCCGCGCGGCGCAACTCCGGCTCTTCCGTGTCCGGATTAATTCCCTCGACAGGAGGGATGTCCGCAGGCGACGGCAGAAAATCCACGATCGCGTCGAGCAGCGGCTGCACGCCTTTATTTTTGAACGCAGAACCGGCCAGCACCGGCACCAGCTTCAAGGCCAGCGTCGAACGCCGAATCGATGCGCGCAGCTCCGCAGGTTCAAGCTTGTGTTGCTCCAAGTATTTTGCAAGCACGGCGTCGTCGTGCTCCGCGACGTACTCCACCACTTTGTCACGATGCTCTTTGTAAAATTCCGCATTCACTGCCGAAGCTTTCAGCGCCGTCGCAATTTCCGGCCGGCTCTTCTGAAATTCCGGATCCCACAACTTATCAAGAGCGATGTATTCGAACTCCGCGCCAAGGGTTTCGTCCTTCCACACAATCGCGCGCTCTTCGATGAAGTCCAGCACGCCGATGAAATTGTCTTCTTTGCCAAGAGGAAACTGGAGGGGAACGGGATGGGCCGAAAGTCTTTGCCGCATTGTGCGAATCACGTGGTCAAAATCAGCGCCGGTACGGTCCATTTTATTCACAAAAGCAATGCGCGGAACGCGATACTTGTCCGCCTGGCGCCACACAGTTTCTGTCTGTGGCTGCACTCCCGCGACCGAATCGAAAATCGCCACCGCGCCGTCCAGCACGCGAAGCGAACGCTCCACTTCCACCGTGAAATCCACGTGCCCGGGCGTGTCAATAATGTTGATGCGATATTGGTGCCCGAAACGCTTCCACGCCGCTGTCGTTGCCGCGGACGTAATCGTGATTCCGCGCTCGCGCTCCTGCTCCATCCAGTCCATCGTGGCTGTGCCTTCGTCCACTTCGCCGATCTTGTAGGTCACACCCGTATAGAACAGGATGCGCTCCGTCGACGTCGTCTTTCCGGCGTCGATATGCGCCATGATCCCGATGTTTCGCATGCGGTCGAGTTGGAATCGCCGCGCCATTTGAAAATTTCCCGCCGCCTCGCGTGCGCCTACCAGCGATAATGCGCGAAAGCCTTGTTGGCCTCCGCCATGCGGTGCACGTCCTCCTTCTTCTTTACTGCTCCGCCCTTGCTGTTCGCCGCGTCCATCAATTCATCCGCGAGCTTATCCGTCATGTTTTTCCCGGAACGCTGCCGCGCATACAAAATCAACCAGTGAATCGCCAGCGACTGCCTGCGAAACGGATTCACTTCCACGGGAACCTGATAGTTCGCGCCGCCTACGCGCCGCGTCTTCACTTCCAGCACCGGCTTCACGTTTTCGACAGCTTTTTTGAACACCGTCAGCGCATCACTACTGGTCTTCTGCGCCACGTTCTCCATTGCGTCGTAAAAAATCCGCTGCGCGGTCGAACGCTTCCCGTCATACATCATGCTCGAAATGAACTTCTGCACCAGATCGCTTCCGTAGACCGCATCTCCAGCGATCTTTCGCCTTAGAACAAATCCTTTGCGTGGCATTCCGCGTTTCTCCTGCTTCCTCTACTTCTGTGCGGCTTTTGGCCGCTTGGCGCCGTATTTCGACCGCCCCTGCTTGCGATTCTCCACTCCCGCCGCATCCAAAGTGCCGCGAACCACGTGATACCGCACTCCCGGCAAATCCTTCACGCGGCCGCCACGCACCAGCACGATCGAGTGCTCCTGCAAATTGTGTCCAATCCCCGGAATGTACGTGGTCACTTCCGCCGCGTTCGTCAGTCGCGCGCGCGCCACTTTGCGCAGCGCGGAATTCGGCTTCTTCGGAGTCTGCGTGTATACGCGGACGCACACGCCGCGCTTCTCCGGGCATCCTTCGAGCGCCGGCGACTTCGTTTTCTGTCGCAACTGCTCGCGCCCGTATTTCACCAACTGTGCAAACGTCGGCACTCGTGTCCTCCGAAAAAAGTCCAATCTCTATTTGTTTTGCAAGGCTTATGAGGCCCGGCAAACGCGCATTAAGGTGGCAGAACAGAACGAGTCTTACGACTCCGAAGGAATCGATTCCTGATCCCAATCAAGAATCGATTACGTTACTCCGCGCGGGCGTCCTTAAATTTCAGGAACAATCCGTTTCACTGCGGAGAGCTTCAGACGGCTTTGCGGGGCAGGCGCCCCATTTCGGCCGCTCCCCTTCAACCCCGTTCCTTCGTTCTCTGTTCCGGGGCAAGGGAAAACCTGACCACGGTCCGGCAAATCACCCACCTACAAATCGGACAGTATAGAGACTCACCCTGTCGCTGTCAACCCCGTTTTCTCTCTTTCAGTTGGGCTGCAGGGGGGAATTCGGGGACATCTTGATTTTCCATGACTCCGCCTGATGCGAGCGAAACCTAAGCCAGTTCAAACCCCCGTTTTCAGATTGCATCATCAACCGAGGTCCAAGAACCCTTGGACAGCACAGAATCGGAGTGCCTGAAAGTGGGCAATGCCCTGCTAAAAAACTGCGAATCGCTGTCGATTAGACGCGAGCCCATCCCTTTGTTTTCTGCAACTTACACCCATTTCTAACAATTCACGGGTCTGTCGATTAGAATTTGGAGGCGCGTAAAAAGCGAAAGCCGCCAGCACTGGCGGCGCACTCCCTCCCATTTCGGTACGACTGTGCAGCCAAGTTACTGTTTATCATAAAGTACACGAAATGTCAACCGGAACGAGCCTGAGATCGGAATTCCCGGCTTGAAATTGCAGAACCAATAGCGGATTGCCTAGCGAGGCCGGGCCGTGTTCCTTTTCCGTCAGTGCGCCAGTAGGCCTTGCTCCGGTATTGCTCATGGAACTGCTAGGTCACGCAAGGCTTTACGCTACTGCGAAACGCCCATAGACTCGATGGTCAACTATGTGCGTTCGCAAAATTCGCCTGTTGAACGGCGTTGCGCTTTGCTTCCTGGCGATCGCGGCTGCGAGCACCGGCGCGAAAGCGCAGCGTAGCGCAGCCGTCGCACAGAAACCAGCGGCGCAAGCGAGCCCGACATCTGACACTTCATCAAGCACATCATTAGCCGCGGCACTGACGATCGAGCTGTATTCGGTCAAAGTGCGATTCGAGAATGACGGAACCGGAACGCGGCAGATTGACGTTCGCGTGAAGGCAAACACGGCCGAAGGCGTAACGGAACTCAAAACACTTTCCTTTGACTATAACGCGCTCAATGAAAAAGTTTCCCTCGCTTTTTTGCGTGTAACTAAGGCGAATGGCAGCGTCGTGGAGGCAAAGCCGGATGCGCTCGCCGACGCTCCGGCGCCGGTTGTGAAGGATGCGCCTGCGTTCACGGAACTTCGCGAGGCGCACGTCACCGTTCCGGCGATGTCGCCGGGCGACATGCTGAGCTACGAAGCAGTGATTTCCACTGTGAAGCCCGCCGCGCCGGGAGAATTTTGGTTCGCGCATAATTTCCTCACTTCACGGCCCGCTGTCGACGAGGGACTTGAAATCAATGTGCCGGCGGAACGGCACGTCTACGTCAAAACGTCTCCGCAATTTTCGCCAAAAATTTCGACTGTGGGCGGTCGCTCAATTTATTCCTGGAGCCGGCTGAACGCCGCACCGGTCGAAGATCGGGACACACAGGCGAACCAGCCGGCGAAAGCGCCAGATGTGACGCTGACATCGTTTGCGAATTGGAACGCGGTTGCGAAGTGGCTGGGAGGAATGGAGCACAGCGCCGAGACACCGGCTGATGATGTCACCAAAAAATCGACCGATTTGATCGCCGATCAGAAAACGGATGCGGACAAAATTGAAACGATCTATGACTTTGTGGCCAAACAGATCCGCACAATCCGAATTCCCACGGAGCAGACCGCGTCGCAAATTCATGACGCAACAAAAGTGCTTCAGGCGGGCTATGGAGATGAGCCCGACAAATGCACGCTGCTCGCAGCGCTGCTGAACGCCGCAAAATTCCCAGCGAGTATTGCGCTGCTGCCGGCAACAGATAAATTTGATTCAGAGCCTCCGTGGCCGGGCGGGATCGGTCATGAAGTGGTGACCGTCACTGCCGGAAGAGACACTTTCTGGATGGACCCAACAGAGGCCACCATTCCATTTGGAATGCTGCTGCCCGCATCGCGCGGCAAGGAAGCTTTGATTGCTTCATCCGACGCAGCGCCGCATTTTGCGAAGACGCCTCTGGATCCTCCTTTTCCATCCACTCAGACTGTGGAAATCAATGGAAGGGTGACTTCGCTCGGGAAATTGACGGCGCGAATCCGCTATACATTGCGCGGCGATAATGAAATAGCACTTCGCACAGCGTTTGAGCGCACGCCGCAGGAGCAATGGAACTCCGTAGCGCAGACCATGGCGACACTCGATGGCTTTCACGGAACCGTGACGAACGCGGAACCCAGCAATCCGACGGACACGCACGAGCCCTTCACGCTGGATTTTGTTCTGACCTCGCCGGATTTTCTCGATTGGTCCCAGCCAAAAGTGCCGCTTGCGTTTCCGCTGCCATCATTTGGCTTGCCGGATGCTCCCGCGGATTCGAGCAAGCCCGTCGAATTGGGGAGTCCGCTCACAGTGACAGTGAAGCTGATACTGGATCTTCCTGTGAACGATTCCGCGCACGTGCCTGCGGGAGCGGGAGTGAAGCGCGTCTACGCAGATTATGAATCGACGTACGCGGCGGAGGAACACACCGTCACCGCGCAGCGCACGCTGAAATTCACGTCGCGGGAACTGCCGGCGGACAGCCGCGGCGACTACGCGGAATTTGCCATGGCGGTGCAGGCGGATGAAAGTCAGGGGCTCGTGGTTGACAACATTATTCCCGGCGTCCCCGCCGAAGCGACTGTGCCCGAGATGATGCAAGCGGGGGCGGCGGAAATCCAGGACCGCCACTTTGCAAATGCGCTCGAGCTTTTTGAGCAAGTGGAGCAAATTAATCCGCAGCAGCCGAATCTGTGGCTAAGCATGGGCACGGTGCAACTGGAATTGGGAAAGTATTCGGATGCCGAAGCATCATTTCAAAAGCAAATCAAAGCAAATCCAAAGGATGAATCGGCGAACACGCTCCTAGGCGTAGCGCTCTACGACCGACAAAAATATGATGGCGCGGAGGCGGCGTTCAAGAATCAGCTCGCACTGAAGCCGCTCGATCCGAATGCGTATCTGTATTTGGGCGCGGTTTACATCGACGAAAAGCAGTTCGACAAGGCGCGCGCGCAACTGGAAAAGGCGGCGGTACTCAGCCCAGACAACGCCGGCATTTACGTGCGATTGGGGCAAGCGGACCTGGGACTTGGAAAAAACGAGGAAGCGCTCGCGGATTTTGGAAAGGCAGCGACGCTCTCCTCATCTCCGCTCGTCGCTAATGATATAGCGTACGCGCTTGCCGACAAGAAAGTCGCGCTGGATCGCGCGAAGGAGTACGCCGATGCGGCCATCGAACCGACGGAAAAAATCCTGGCCCAGATCGATTTGCAGCACGTTACGCCCAACGACTTGGTGGCCATGAATGCGCTGCCCGCGTTTTGGGATACGCTGGGCTGGATTTATTTTCAGCAAGGAAAATCGGCCCTGGCCGAACCGTTGCTTGAAGCGGCGTGGCGGCTGAATCAGACGGGCGACACCGGAGATCATCTGGCGCAGCTCTATGAAGCGCGCGGCGAAAAGCAATCGGCGGTTCACCTTTACGAGCAAGCGCTTGCCGCGGGGACAGCTTCAAACGAAACACGCGAGCGGCTGAAACGGCTCCTCGGGCCTGCTGCGGGGAGCAATGCTTCAATCGATGCGAGCGTGAAACGCGCGGCGGGTGAGCTGGTTCGCGAGCGGACGGTTTCACTCGGCGCAGCGACGGTTGGCGGAAAGGCGGAGTTCATAGCCTTGCTCGAGCCTGGCGAGCGAGGCGCGGTCGCGAGCGAGGCGAGATTCCTCGCCGGCGATGACCAGCTCGCGGCAATGTCGCAGCGATTTCGCGACGCGAAGTTTCCGGCGATTTTGCCGCCTGGGAGTCGCGCGAGAATGGTGCTGCGCGGCCAAGTAACTTGCTCCGTCAAAACCGCAAAATGCGAATTCGTGTTTGACCGGCCGCGCGATTTGGAATAGCGATAAAACTCAAAAGCAGTTTCGAACCAGAACGGGCTGCGTTGCAAGCAGAGCAAAAACAGACAGCAGATCCTTCGGCACCATAACCCGATGCCTCAGGATGACCGCGAAAAGCGCGGTCAACTCTCGCGGTCGAGGATGAAATCGGGGACGGCGAGAAGAGCGCGACGAAATTCAGAATCTTTCAGCACGCTGAGACTGTCTTTTGCGCGATTGGAGTATTCCACGGCGAGGCGGCGGGAGCGTTCGAGCGCACCAGATTCGCGGACCAGCTTTGTGATTTGCTCTGACCTCACGCTCTGAAAACTTTTCTCGCGAAGAACCGCAGCGACCAATTCCCTGCCCGAGCGGTTTCCGTCGTGACTTCCACCATTTTGCGAAGCGCCATTTTGCAAAGCGAAAATCAGAGGCAGCGTTACTTTTCCCTCTTTCAAATCGCTGAGAACAGGCTTGCCTAATTTCTCGGACGAAGCAGTGAAATCGAGCAGATCGTCGACGAGCTGAAATGCGAGTCCCGCTTGATGGCCATATTCGGCTAACGCGCGGCGCACAGAATCGTCTGCGTCAGCGAGAACAGCGCCAAGCTCGGCGCAACCGCTGAAAAGACACGCGGTCTTGCGGTACGAAAGGTCCGCGGCTTCGGCTTCGGTGAGGTCGATGCGATCAAGACAGGTGAGCTGGAGGAGTTCGCCTTCGACCATGTTTTGGGTGAGGCCGATGAGAATATCGAGGATAACGAAATTGCGTTCCTGCAGCGCGAGCTTGAACGATTGCATGTAAAGCCAGTCGCCGGCGAGAACGCTCATGTGATTGCCCAGCGGGCATTGGCGGAAGGGCGGCCGCGGCGAGTGTTAGCGCCGTCGATGACGTCATCGTGAACGAGCGTGGCACTGTGGATCATTTCGACGACCGCGCCGAGAGAAACGGCGCCGCTGCCCTGATACCCGCAGGCTCCCGCAGCGAGAAGCAGCAGCGCGGGACGCAAGCGCTTTCCGCCACCTTCGCGAAGATAGCCGCCGATTTCGGCGATAGGCTCGATCGCTTCGCCGGTTTGCGCGGCGATTTCGCGCTCGACGAGAGCCAGATCGTCGCGGACGAGATCAAAAATTTCGCGAACAGTCAGAACAGCGATAACAGCCTCCAACTATATGAGCAATGTTTCGGCTGCGCAGTTACAAAAACAAAAGCAGATTCCTTGCTGGATGCTCGTCGCATCCACTCGGAATGACAATACTGTGTTGCTTAGGCGATGACAGCCTCCACATAAACTGCAGGCGTGAGCGCGACACGATCGCAAAGCGATTGCCGCTAAGCGAGCCGGAAGAAGCGGCGAAAATTCGCGGCCGTCGTGAGCGCAATCTCCTCCGCAGGCAAGTCTCTCACATTCGACAAGGCGCGCGCTACCTCGATAACGTTGGCGGGCTCGTTGCGTTTGCCGCGAATCGCCTGCGGCGGAAGAAAGGGCGAATCGGTTTCCGTGAGAATGCGGTCGAGCGGCAGAGCGGCGGCGGTTTGCAGCAGGTGCGACATCTTTGGGTAAGTGACATTGCAAGAAAGTGAAATTAGGAAACCCATTTCGAGGCCGCGCTGCGCGTCGGCGAGCGAGCCGGTGAAACAATGAAAAATTCCGGCGAGATTCGTGGTGCGCCAGTTCTCTTCTTCGAAGATGCGGAGGCAGTCGGGCCAGGCGTCGCGGCAATGAATGATGACGGGGAGATTGGCTTCGCGGGCGAGCACGAGCTGGCGACGAAAGACATTTTGCTGAACATCGCGCGGCGAATGATCATAGAAATAATCGAGACCAATTTCGCCCCAGGCGAGAACGCGAGGATGTTTGGCGAGGCGGGAGAGTTCCGTGAACCATTCTTCGGTAGCGAGTTTCGATTCGTGAGGATGGACGCCGACAGTGGCGTAAATCCAGTCGTGCTTTTCGGCGAAAGGAATCGCGGCATCGAGACGGTCCGAAGCTGTGCCGCTGCCGATGGCGAGGATTTTTTCTACACCGGCGTCACGGGCGCGCGCAAGCATGGCGTCGCGGTCGGATTCGAACTGCGGAAATTCAAGATGGGCGTGCGAGTCGATGATTTGCAAAGAAGTTCCTTAGACACAATACAGAAGCCGCATTGTATTAAGGCAGCCTAGTTTTTCAAAAGCAAAAGCAGGTCCCTCACCGCCATCGCGCAACCACTGCGCGCTGGGTTCGGGATGACACCCTCGCAACTATTTGAGGCGGGCGCCCGGGGGGACGTCTTCGGTGAAAGTGCAGAGGACGGGCTTGCCATCGGGGCCGGTGGACGCGGCGACGATCATGCCGTTGGATTCAACGCCACGAAGTTTGCGCGGCGCGAGATTGGCGACGACAACAACTTTTTTGCCGATGACTTCTTCGGGGGTGTACGCGACGGCGATTCCGGCAACAACCTGGCGCACTTCGTCGCCGATGTCGACAAGCAGCTTGAGCAATTTATCGGCGCCGGCGACGCGCTCGGCGGATTTCACTACGCCGACGCGCATTTCGACTTTCGCGAAATCCTCGATGCCGATTTTGTTGGATGCTGGAGCGGCGGGAGAGGCAGGCGAGCCGCTCGGTGAACCAGCACCTGCGCCAGCAGCAGCGACATGCGCGGCAGCGGGATTGCGAATTTCGTCTTCCATAGCTTCGATCCTTTCAAAGGCTTCCTTTTTGTCGACGCGCGGAAAAACAGCTTCAGAAGCGCCGATTTGGAATGGGTGCTTATGCTCTTTCCACCAGGCCTGAGAGAGAGACTGAGTTTCAAGTTTCGTCGAATGGCCGAGCTGCTCCCAGATTTTTTGCGTCGCGTGCGGAATCACGGGATGCGTGAGGCACACGACAGCAGAAAGCACGTCGTACGCGGTGTAAAGAACGGTTTCGAGACGACCCCACTTCGATTTTTCCTTGACGAGAACCCAGGGCTGAAATTCGACAAGATATTTGTCGACTTCGGCGATCAGGCCCCAGATGGAATCGAGAACGCGCGAAAAATCGTAGGAGTCGTAATAGCCGGAGACTTCCTCGCACACGGTTTCCTTGAGCGCGGCGACTTCGCGGTCGCGGTCGTTTTCTTCATTTGGATTGCGCGCCGGAACGCGGCCGCCGAGATAAGTTTGAATCATCGTGAGCGTGCGGCTCGCGAGATTGCCGAGGCCGTTCGCGAGATCGGCGTTGTAGCGCGTGAGAAGCGCGTCGCGGCTGAAATTTCCGTCCTGGCCGAAAACCATTTCGCGCAGCAAAAAATAGCGGAGCGCGTCGACTCCGAGAACGCGCGCGATGGGCTGCGGATACTGCATGTTGCCGCGAGACTTGGACATTTTTTCATCGGCGAAAAGCCACCAGCCGTGAGCGAAAATGCGCTTGGGCAGTGGCTCGTCCGCAGCCATTAGGAATGCAGGCCAGTAAACTGCGTGGAAGCGAAGAATTTCCTTGCCGACGAGATGCAAGTCGGCGGGCCAGTAGCGTTCGAATTGCACTTCATCGTCGGCATAACCGACGCCGGTCATGTAGCTCGTGAGCGCGTCGTACCAGACGTAGAAGATATGCTTTTCGTCGGCGGGAAACGGAATACCCCATTTGAACGACGTCCGGCTGATGGAAAGATCGCGCAGGCCTCCGCGCACGAAGGCCAGAACTTCATTGCGGCGCGTCTCCGGCTGAACGAAATCCGGCTGCTTCTCGTAAAGTTCGAGCAGGCGATCCTGAAATGCGGAGAGCTTGAAAAAATAGTTTTCTTCGCGGACGCGTTCGGTCGGACGCTTGCATTCAGGACAAAGATTCCCCGGAAGCGGCTCGTCCACATACATCTCATCGAAGACGCAATACTGGCCTTCGTAGCCGCCTTTATAGATGTAGCCGCGGTCCTGCGCCTTGCGGCAAAGCATCTGGACGGCGCGTTCGTGGCGCGGCTCGGTTGTGCGAATGAAACGATCAAACGGAAGATCGAGTTCCTGCCAGAGTGCGCGATATTCGGCAGAAATGCGATCGGCGAATTCCTGCGGCGTAACGCCAGCAGCTTTCGCGGCGCGCTCGACTTTTTGGCCGTGCTCGTCGGTCCCTGTAAGAAAAATGACGTCGTAGCCGCACATTTTCTTGTGGCGGGCGATTGTGTCGGCGACGACAGTCGTATACGTGTGCCCAAGATGCGGCCGCGCGTTCACGTAGTAGATCGGCGTGGTCAGGTAGAACTTCGGCTTGGTGTTCGCAGTCATCGGTGCTTGGTCACCGGCTATTTTGCCGATTCGCCCAGCTTTTGAAAATGGAAATTCGCAGTCGAGAGGACATGTTTCAGTGGAACGCCTTTTTGCGCAGCGATGCGCTGGCAATCTTCGTACTCAGGAGCCGCGTTCAAGATTGTGCCGTTCATGCGCGAGACTTTCATGCGAATCGCGCCCAGCGGAGTCTCAATGGACACCGTTTCGCGGTTCAGCGTTTGGCGATGCACCTCGTATGTGCGCACTCCGATGGTGGTGGTCTCGTGAAAGATGAGATCGATCAGGCGGCTGCGACTGGAAATTTCGCAGAGAATCGTGACCAGTTGGCCCGGGCGATTTTTTTTCATTTGCACAGGTGTGGAAAAAACGTCCAGCGCGCCGGCGGCAAGCGCGCGTTCGACAAAATAGCCGTAAATCTGCGGGCTCATGTCGTCGAGATTGGTTTCGATTACAGAGACGAGCGCATCGGGGCCGACAGCGGCTTCCTGCGCGGCGGATTCACCGATAAGAATCCGAAGGACGTTGGCTTGTTCCGCCAAATCCGCGGAGCCAGCGCCGTAGCCGACAGCTGCAATCCGCATCGGCGGCATTTTGCCATAGGAAGACGAAAGTGTGGTGGCGATTGCCGCGCCCGTAGGCGTGACGAGCTCTTTCTC
>JASHRN010000201.1 GCA_030037335.1 Candidatus Acidiferrales bacterium
AAAATCGAACAGCGCTTCGAGACGGGTCGGCGCGCAAGCTCAGTTCTCTTGAGAGGCTCACTGGCGGGAGCCGGAATAGCAGCACGGTATGGCAATGACCGGGACACAACTGTGCCTGAGCCAACGCGACTCTCGAAGTAACCTTCCGCCAGGAGCTGGGCATATGCGCTCAAGACCGGAATCCGCGAAATGCCCAGTTCCAATGCCAGCACGCGCGTTGACGGTACTCTCTGGCCCGGACGCACGCTGCCATCCACGATCGCCTTGCGGTAGGCTTCATACACCTGTCGATAAAGAGGCTTGGGAGTGTCTTTTTGAATCGGAATGACCGGCGAAATGCCAGATGCGACCTTCTTCATTTGAGGAAAGAATAATGGCTATACAAAAACGCCGTCAAGTGGATATTGCGTGCAGCCACTTTCGGTATCAGTCTCCTTTTGCAATTACCTCGCTTCTAGGATGCGCAAAAAATGAGAACCATGATCGTTATGATTGGCTTGCTGCTTTCTCTCTTCCTCGCTCCAACTGCTACTAAAACCGCCAATGCTCCCGCAAAGAAGGGCGCGAGCGGCGACGTTGTTTACGTGTGTGCCTGCCTCAAAACGAAGTCCTGTTCTTGCATGACCGAGGCTAAGATGGAAGGCCCATGCGCGTGCGGGACAGAGGGCGGTCCGCCGTTGAAGGCCGTGTCCGCGGACAGCGACTGGGCCAAGGCGAATCGCGACGCGCTCGCGAAGTAAACGCTCGCCCAGCGGCTTTCTCGAATGAAGACGCGAGGAAAGCTGACCCGAACTGGGGCAATCTTGCAGTGATACACGCGGTGTGACGAAGGGTGGAAGCGTGCGAATCTATCTCGGTCGCCACATATTCGGCTTGACCGCCATCCTCATCGCAATTCTCGCCTTACTTTGGCATGAATTTGACGTATGGCAGGATTGGGGAGCTATTTCGCATCGCGCCGTCCTGATCTACTTTGCCGCTTTACTGGAGATCCTCGGGGGCTTGACGATTCAATGGCCAAGAACAGCTCGCTTTGGTGCTGTTTTACTCGGCGGCATCTCTTTCATTTTTCTGTTGTTTTGCATAGCGCCGATCGTTGCTCAACCGCTTGTCTACTTCAACTGGGGTAATTTTTTTGAAGTATTTTCTCAGGTCGCGGCGGCTCTAATCATCTTTGCCACAATCGAGCACAGCGATTCCTCGCGCCCGCTGACCGCCCGCATCGGCTACGTATGTTTTGGCCTCTGCGTGGTTTCTTACACGCTCAGCCAACTCTTCTATCTTCGCCTAACCGCAAGCCTCGTGCCGCGATGGATTCCTCCGGGGCAAATGTTCTGGGCCGCCGCCACCACGGTTGCGTTTGGGCTTGCGGCCATCGCGCTGCTTTCCGGCCGCTTGGCGCTGCGCGCTTCCCGTTTGCTCACAGCAATGCTCATCGGATTTGCATTGCTCGTTTGGCTGCCAGCGCTTCGCTCAAATCCGCACAACCTGTCAAATTGGACTGAGGCCGCGCAAACGCTAGCTATCGCTGCAGCTGCGTGGGTCGTCACGGACTTTCTCGCTCAATACCGCAACGGCTCGAAAAATACTGGATCGCCTGAGATTGCCTCATAGAAACGAGGCGGGAATTGCGGCGGAGATGTGCTAACGGCGGCGGCGAGCCTTGCGCACGCGGCGCTTCGCAGTCTTGGGGTGCGAGCTTTGCCTCGCAACTTTGCCGGGCTGCGTCGGCGTGGCGATGAAGCGCAAATAGTAAAGAATACCCGCGATGGACTTGGCATCGCGCAACTTGCCTTCGCGAATCCAACTTTCTATTTCGCGCGGAAAGAAAGCGCGTGCAGTGATGCGTTCGTCGGCTTCGGGATGCGCCGGCCCGGCGCGTAGGTCGCGCGCGACGTAAACAACCATTCGCTCGCTGACGAATCCCGGAGTTGGAAAAACATCGAGGATTTTCTCCCACGTCCGCGCGGTATAGCCTGTTTCTTCGAGAAGTTCGCGTTTCGCGCCAGAAAGCGGATTTTCGCCCGGTTCCATGCGTCCTGCGACGAGTTCCCACAAATATCCACCGACGGAATACCGATACTGGCAGATGAGGAGCATGCGGCCATCGTCGAAGACAGGAAGTACGACAACGGAGCCGTTGTGCACCACGAATTCGCGAGTGGCCTCAATTCCGCCTGGTTCGCGGACAGTGTCGCGGCGCACGTCGAAGACGCGTCCGTGGAAAAGCGTTTCGCTGGACATGATTTTCGCGCGAGGGCTCATTGAATTCTCCGAAAGACATCATAAAGGGGAAGCGGCGCGCTGAAAAGCAAAGCCTGCACCCGAGCAAGAACTATCGCGCCGGGACTTGCACTGAAAATTCACATTGTCTCTTGTCAGCGGATGCGGCCTGCCGTAGAGTGTGCGTTCGCCCGAAACGAGATTCCCGCGAGTGAGCACGAATCGAGGCCGCAAGAAACGGAAGGAACGGAAAAAGACGCGGCGGCCTCGCGGCAAAGCGGGCACGGGAAAATGGTTCGAGCAATTAGTCGCGCTTCAGAAGAGGCTGCGAGCCCCCAACGGCTGCCCGTGGGACAGGGAACAGACGCACCAAAGTTTACGGCCGTTTCTGATTGAGGAAGCGTATGAAGTTCTGGACGCGATGGATGGTGATGATCCGCGAAAATTCGCGGAAGAACTGGGCGACTTGCTGCTGCAGATTGTTTTTCACGCGGAACTGGCAAAGGAACAGAAGCGGTTTGATATTTCCGATGTGATTCGGGCAGTACATACAAAGATGGTGCGGCGGCATCCGCACGTTTTTGGGAAAACGAAGGCGGGGAATTCCGCAGAGGTTTTGAAGAAGTGGGAGGAAATTAAGGCGCAGGAACGTGGGGAGGATCCAAAAGCAGGAAAGCGCGAGTTTCACTCGATACTGAGCGGAGTGCCGCGAGGACTTCCAGCGTTACTTGAAGGATTTCAGTTAACCAGGCGCGCGGCGAATATCGGATTTGACTGGGAGGATGCCGAAGACGTTTTGGGAAAGATAGTTGAAGAAACGCATGAGGTGCGGCAGGCGCTGGCAAAGTCGAAGTCGCATAAAAGAGCAGCAGAACTTCAAGTGGAAGTGGAAGAAGAAATCGGCGATTTATTTTTCTCGGTGATGAATTTGGCGCGGCTAGCTGGAGTGGAGCCGGAACTCGCGACGAGTCGTGCGAACAGAAAATTTGCGAAACGATTTCAGTGGATGGAGCAAGAAGCGCTGAAGCGTGGACGTCGGCTCGCCGACTTTCCTCGCGCGGAAATGGAAGAGCTATGGAACGGGTCGAAGGTTCAAGCGTAGCGCGCGTGCCGATTACGGTGCGGCACTGCACGACTCTTGAGGAGTATCACGAATGCGAGCGGCTGCAGTTGATCACTTGGGGCCAGGATCAAGTCGTTCCGTTGCCGCTCTTCGTTGTCGCGCGCGAAACGGGAGGGCAAACGCTCGGCGCTTTCGCCGGGAATCAGATGGTCGGATTCACTCTGGGCCTGATGGGAATTCATGAAGGCCGTCTGATTATCCATTCGCACATGACCGCCGTGCTTGCGGAGTTTCGCGATCGCGGCATCGGACGCATGCTGAAGCTCGCGCAGCGAAACGACTGCTTGGGCCGCAGAATTCATCTTGTCGAATGGACGTTTGATCCGCTGGAACTGAAGAATGCGCATTTCAACATCAGTCGGCTTGGCGCTGTGGTGAAGCGGTATATTCCGAACTGTTACGGCATAACCGAGAGCCCGCTGCATGCAGGTCTGCCCACTGACCGGCTCGTGGCCGAGTGGTATCTGGATTCGGTGCGCGTGAATGGCATGATGCGCGGCGAAATGCCGCGACCAGGCGAGGGTGCGGTGCGAGTCACAATTTCGCAGGACATCAGCGTGCGAAAACAAGCGGATCCAGCACAAGGGGCGCGTGTCCAAACCGAGATGCGGGAAAAGTTTATGAAATACATGAAGGATGGCTTCATCGTTACGGGTCTGGAGATTGGCCCAAAAGAGGCCAGCTACATTCTGGAAGACGAAAAGCAAGTGGCTGCACAAATTGCGACAACCTGAGGCGGAAGGCCCGAGGATCATTCATGCGCATTGAAAGAGTGGTGTTAAGAGAAATTCGCATGCCGCTGGCGATGCGTTTCGAAACAAGTTTCGGAACGACGACGGAGCGGCGCATTATGCTGGTGGAAGTAAAAGCGGATGGTGTCACGGGCTGGGGAGAATGCGTAGCGGACGAGAAGCCTTATTACTCGCCCGAGAATATTGATACCGCCTGGACCATCACACGCGATTTTCTCTGGCCCGATTTGCGGGGCAGGGAATTCGGTTCGGCGAGTGACGTTCTCGCGCTACTGCACCGTACGCGCGGTCACAACATGGCGAAGGCATCGCTGGAATCCGCAATTTGGGATGCCGAGGCCAAGCAAAAGAAGGTTCCGCTATGGAAGCTGCTGGGCGGATGCCGCGAGGAGGTTGCTAGCGGAGTTTCCATTGGAATTCAGCCGACATCCGAGGATTTAATCGCCGCTGTTGAGAAGGAGTTAGCCGCCGGCTATCAGCGGATCAAGATCAAGATCAAGCCGGGAAACGATATCGACAGAATCGAGGTGCTGCGAAAACGCTGGCCGAATATCCGGCTGATGGCGGACGCGAACTCCGCATATTCGCTGGCGGATGCGCCATTGTTAAAGAAGCTCGACGAGTTTGGGTTGATGATGATTGAGCAACCGCTCGGCTGGGACGACATCTACAGCCACGTGAAACTGCAAAAGCAGCTCAAGACTCCGATCTGCCTGGACGAGTGCATCCATGAGTACGAGCATGCTGTAGCGGCAATCGAGACCGGAGCCTGCAAAATCATCAATATGAAGATGGGCCGCGTCGGCGGCCATTCGCAGATGCGCCGCATCCACGATCTCTGCAAAAACAGCGGTATTCCGATGTGGTGCGGCGGAATGCTGGAAACCGGTATTGGCCGGGCACACAACATTGCGCTTTCAACGCTCGAGAATTTCACGCTTCCGGGGGATGTCGCTGCAAGCAAGCGTTACTGGGCTGAGGATATCGTCGAGCCGGAAATTCAAGTAACACCTAAGGGAACGATTCGCGTACCCAACGGGCCGGGAATCGGATATGAACCAATACTTCAACGCATTGATAAAGTGACCGTGCGAAGCGAGGTGCTCGCCTAAAGAGTGGAACGGCCGCGCCATCCTGTGCTGCTGTACACGCTGGTTTTGCTGACGGTTCTCGGGTGGTCCTTTAACTTCATCATCGCTAAAATCACACTGAGTTACATCAATCCTTTTGCGCTGACCTCATTTCGCATCGAACTTTCCGGCCTGTTGATGGTTCCCATCTATTTTGCGCAGCCGCGGCGTTCGCGGCTGAACCGCAAGGATCTGTGGACCTTCGTCGTGCTGGGGTTTTGGGGAGTAGCGGTCAATCGTGGCCTGTTCATCGTAGGCCTGAACTACACAACTGCGGCGCATTCGGCCCTAATTGTGGCGAGCGGGCCGATTCTGGTACTGCTGCTTGCGCGGGCCTATAAGCTGGAGAAAATCACCCGCGCAAAGATCACTGGCATGGCTACCTGCTTCGCCGGCGTAGCGATTCTCGTAGCTGGAGATGAGCTGCATCGCCACGCTGGTACGTGGATCGGCGACTTAATCGCGCTGGGCGGGACTTGCGGTTTCGCGCTCTACACTGTTTTAGCCAAGAGGGTCGCGCGGCAATACGACACCATTTCCATGAACACCTTCTGCAATCTGGCCGGTGCGATCTTTCTCTTTCCGCTGACGGTACATGAGGCGGCACGGCTGGACTGGTCCGCGGTAGGCGCAGCGGGATGGCTCGGGTTAGCGTATACCGTGCTAGTTTCCTCGATTGGTGCCTACCTCATTTTTTTCTGGGCGCTGGCGCATCTGCCCGCCTCTAGGCTCGCAGTCTTTACGTATCTCGAGACGCCCATTGCGGCGTTGCTGGCAGTAGTGATTCTGGGAGAGAGTCCCACACTGGCGCTGCTCATTGGAGGAGGCCTCATTTTGCTGGGCGTGTATTTGGCCGAATTTGGTCCGGGAAGCGAAGCTGTTCCGGTGGAAACGGCTGGTGCGTGAGCAGAAGACCGAGCCATGTTAAACTTTGCTCCCGTGCGTGCGACAGTAAAGCTTAAAGTAATACTTCAGGTGAAGATATGCCGGAATCGAAACGCATTGCCGTAATCCCAGGTGACGGAATCGGAAAGGAAGTCACCCGTGAAGGCGTGAAAGTGCTCGAAGCTGCCTGCGCCTCGACGGGTCAGAAACTCGCCTTCACCCATTTTGACTGGGGCGCGGATCGCTATTTGAAAGACGGCACAACCTTGCCCGCAGATGCGATTCAGATGTTCCGGCGCGACTTTGATGCGATCCTTTTTGGTGCCGTCGGGGACCCCCGCGTTCCATCGAATCAGCATGCTGCCGATATTCTGCTGG
>JASHRN010000202.1 GCA_030037335.1 Candidatus Acidiferrales bacterium
AATAGCTGCTGCCGGCAAGTCCGATGACGGAAGGCAGCAGGCTGACCGGCACGAGGATCGCGGAAGTGAAAATAATCTGGCCAAATGTGGCGGAGCCGGCGGTATCGACGACCGGCAGCATTTTGATTCCAGCGCGCGCATAATCTTCGCGGTACATCCAGGCGATGGCGTAAAAATGCGGGAACTGCCACAGGAAAAGAATCGCAAACAGCAGCCAGGCGCCTTCGCCAAGCGAGCCTCGAGCAGCAGCCCATCCTACGAGCGGCGGAATGGCTCCGGGAAATGCGCCGATGGCCGTAGCCCAGGTCGTGTACTTTTTGAGGGGTGTGTAAAGCCCCAGATAAAGCAGTGTGGTGAGCAGGGCCAGCAAGCAAGCGAGCAGATTCGAGAGCAACGCGAGATAAATTCCACCCGCGAGGATGAGGCCGCTGCCAAAAGCTAGCGCTTCCGCCGGGCAAATCGCACCGATAGGCAGAGGGCGCGCGCACGTGCGGCGCATCTTTGCATCGCTCGAGCGTTCGATGTAATGGTTCAGCGCAGCGGTGCCTGCCCCCACAAGAGTGGTGCCAAGGACAGCGTTAAACATCGCCACAGGATCAACCGGGCCGATCGCGCCCAAATAAAACCCGGCGGCGGTAGTGAGCACCACAAGGAAGGTGACGTCGGGCTTGGTGAGCGTGAGATACGCCCACGAACGCGACATCACGGGGACGGCTGCAGCGCGCGTGGTGCTCACCGAGAATGCCTCACGACACAACTCCGCGCGGCGCTTCGACGGCAGCGGAGACGGCTCCGGATGGTGCAAGCAGACGGAAGCAACGCAACGTAAGATAAACGCTCGCCGCGAACGTCAGTGCGCCCACAGCTACGTGTGCAACGGTGATGATCACGTATGAGGGCGTGGGCTGAATGGAATTTTTCGCGCTCAGCACAGCCATGTAAGCGAAACCGCCGAGAATCAGTTGCGCGCCGAGAAGAATTTCCAAATAGCGCGCAGGAGTGCGAAGCGCCTTCACTTTACGGAATCGCACGGCGACCGCCAAGACGACCCAAAAAACCATCGCGGTGACGACAACGGCACCGATCAAGTGCGGAATGATTCCGAAGGCGTTGTGCCGAAAAGCGGCTCCGAGAACAATCTGCACAAGAATGATGGCGGAAGTCCACGTGGTAAGCGTCCGCAATTTCGGCGATTCTTCGTCGCGAAGCTGCGGCTCATTGCTGGTCCACCAAGAGCTCGTGAAAACCGCAATCGCTATTGTGGTCATAAAGAAAATCTCAGCGAGTGTGGCATGGGCGGCCGAGACGGGCGGGTCGAGAAAAGTTTTTACGGTGAAGCTTCCCAGAAGCGCCTGAGCGATGACAAGCAAGAACGCAATTATGCCAAGAATCCGCAGCCACTGGCGCGATTCGCGGAACCAGATCCACCCCGCGAGCATCAGGGTAAGAATTGAAACAGTTCCGGCAGCAAGGCGATGGCTCCATTCCCAGCGAATGCCGCCCACCATCGGCGGGAACGCCGAGCCGTACGCGAGCGGCCAGTCTGGGATCGAAAGACCAGCCTGATTGCTGGTGACCAGCGCGCCGGCAATCAGGAGAAGAAACGTGCAAAAGGCGGTGAAAACGGCGAAACGGTGAAGGTTGAGGTTCCCTGCTTCTCTCAAATCAGATTATTCCCCATTCCGATAATGAAAATACAAGGAGATAGTATACGCCTGCACGCCAAAACGCGCACAGGAAAGCGCGGCGGCGAATGCATGTGGCGCACGCGCCGCCGATTTTTGTTGATGCTCAATAAAAACTACGAGCCGGCTTTGAACGTGAAATCGACGCCGGTTTTGTCTTCCTTGTTGCCGATCGTCACGGTCTGGTCCTGCGTGCCATATTTTTCCTGCCAGGCTTCGATGGTGTAAGTGCCCGGAGGAAGGTTTTTCAGGTCGAATTTGCCGTCCGTATCGGTCACTGCATAATACGGATTGGCCATGACAGCGATGTAGCTCTTCATCCACGGATGGACATTGCACTTCACCGGAATAGCGACTTCAGGCCGCGCGAAGCTGTCCGTGATCGGCGGTGCTTTGGGCGGCTGCGACTTGTTCCATTCACGGTTGTCCGCTGGCGTGGGATGGATATTGTGAGTCGTGTCGTCGCTATTGACGACCGAGAGCGTCTGGCCGACCATCAGGGCAACAACGTGAGGAACATACATGCAACCCTTCTGGTCGAGAGTGACGGAGTCGGTCGGCGTCGGAAACGAATAATCCTCCGCGCCAGTCTTGACGTAGACAACCACATTGGCGAGAGTATTGCCATCGCCGGTGACTACTTCCTGAGGCAAAACACCCCCATGGTTAGCCTTGACGCAATATGGGTCTGCGCTCATGTTGATGGGTCTATATTTCGGCGCGGTTCCGTCGAGCTTGATTGTTCCGCTGATTGAGCCAACGGTTGACATGTCCACCGTCTTCTTTGCCGCGCTTGCTGCCGCCGGCTGCTCCTGGCCGGTTGGCTGACTCTGACCACCGCCGCAGCCGCCCACGAGCGCGGCAAATGCGACGGCTCCAATCCAACACATTACCTTCCTATTCATAACGCGATTATTCCTCCTGAATTTGAACTTGGCCGGAAAAACTCAATGATACCGTTCGATTCGATAAATCCACACTCATCTAGGATATTACTTTTTGACGCTGGAGGAACCTGATTTTGCGGCCGAGGGAGAGGCGCCGGCGAGCGCGGCCTGCTCCTGTGGAGTCAGTTCAAACAGGTAGCGGACCAAAAGATTGGCTTCGTCCCCCGTGTAGCCCTTGGCAGTGGCGGGCAGCGGCCCGTTGAAGACCCAATGGCCATTCTGCTGGACGAAAAGCCCCGAAGGCATAGCCGTGCCGGGGATGATGGTGGCGGGCTCGGTGATCCAGCGTTCCGTCCACGGCGCGCGCAGGCGTTCACCCGCGAGCAGGAAATTGGGCGCGGTAGCGTTCTTGTCATGCGCGGGATTGCCGGTTGCGTGACACTTCAAGCAAGGCGCCGCCGGGCTGGTGAAAATGCCGCGCGCGATAGCTCGCTCCGTATCCGTGAGCGGAGCGAGTTTCTCCGGAATAAATGGCTGCTGCTGAGACGAGAGTGCGCCGAAGAAGAGCACGAGCTTGCGAATCTCGTCATCCGAAAGGAAGAAAGTCGGCATGCGAACTTTCAAGTACGAGCGCACGCCATCGCGGTCCGTATCCGTGGTGCTCAGCGCCGGATTGGCGAGGAAGCTCTTCAGCCACTCCGGGTTGACGCGCGCGCCTTCGCTAGTGAGCACAGGCGGCAAATTGATCGCATTGTCGCCCTGATACTGCGGTAGGCCCATCAGTACTGATTTTTGACCGATATCGATTTGATGGCACCCGATGCAATTGTACTTCGTTACGATCCACCAGCCGTCTTGAATGGCTTTGCGCTGCTCATCGGTCGGCGCGTATTGATAGCTCGGCGGCAGCGTGGATTCCGTGCTGCCAAGCAGGAATGAAGTCAGGTCGTCGATCTGCTGCTGACTGACATTGGGCTTGGGCATGCGCAGCCGGTCCATCGGATCCGGCTTGTATTTGCCCTCATCAAAAACCGCGGGATTCGCGAGTTTTGCGTCGAAGAAGCCCTTCGGGTCATACCACGAGCCTCGCGGGTCTTTCTGACCATCGGGCAGAATTCCGTCCTGCGCTTTGGTGTAGAGAAGCGCAAAATCGAAGCGTCCGATGGGCTTGCTTCCCTCTTGCGTCAGGTCGGTACCGATCTTGGAAGCGTCTTCGAGCCCGGTGATTTCATGGCAACCCGCACAGCCATAGTGCTCAACGAGAGTCCGGCCTTTTTCGTAGAGGCTGGTGTCGTTCACGAAAGGCGCTGGGTCGTAATGAGCGCTGGCGTCCTTCTGAGTCATGAGGAAGCTGGCGATGTCGCGGGCTTCCTCCCAGCTCAAGCGGAAATCGGGCATGATGGTTTGCTGCTGAACGACGAGCTCATGTCCATCTACGGGGCTGGTGGAATGATCAAGGTCGAAGACAAATGGCAAACCTTTCTTGGCATAATCCGCAGGAGTCAAATCCCGATGGAGATAGGGATCGTAAGGCGCAGTACGAACGCGCGGATTGTGAATCCAGCGAACCAGGTAATCGTAATTGGCCTTTTCTCCTTCGCGACTCAGATTGTCGGCGATGTCGCCGCCGATTTTCTGTGAGCCTTCCCCGATGGAGTGACATGCGAGGCAGCCAAGCGAATTAAACAGGTCCTTGCCTTTCGCCGCATCGCCTTTTGGTTGTTTGTCGAGGGCTGGGCCTTTTAGACCTTGCTGCCAAATGAAAGCGGAGATGGCCTCGATCTCATCCGGTTGCAATCGGAACTGCGGCATTTGTGCCGTGGGATCGAAGTTCCATGTGTGTTCCAGCCAGTACGGAATCCACTCGGGATTGAGCTTCATGCGGACTTCTTTCAAGTCCGGGCCGACTCGCTTCACTTCCTGCTGCAAGCTGTGGCTCAACTCATCGAGTTGCTGCTCGCGCGCATCAATTTTGCTGACGGTGACAGTGAGATTAGTTGCTTCCGCATAAAGCCGCTGCGCCGTCGCGTTGTCGGGCGCCTGATCGCCCTGCTTGTTGAGCAGAGGGATTTGCTGATTGTCGTCGGCCTTGTCCTTTTCGAGGCTGGCAATTTCCCGCTCGGTATCCTGCAACTGCTCGCCCTGATTATCGAAGCCGGCGTAATTATGGCAGCCGATGCAGCCGCGATCGCGGTAGAGAATTTTTGCTTCGTTCAACGCCGGAGCATGTTCGGTCCACGCATCGGCGGAGTGGCATTGCTGGCAGCCGGCTTCATAGTTTTCAGGATAGTTGAGCGGCCACAGCCAATGTTCATAGCGTCCGTGAGCCAGCTGGACAGAATCGAGCGCGCGGCCATTGCCGCCGTGGCAGGGCGAGCATCCGAACTTGTCCAGGGGATGCCAGGTGAAAAGCTGCTGGTCAGGATGGCTACTGAAGGGCGCGTCATTGCTGCGCTGTAAGCCGAGATCCGCTTTCGTGAGCGTCAGCGCTGCGGGAACGTATTTCGGATTCATCCCGACGTGGCAGGACTCGCATCGGTCGGTCAGTCCAACGCCGCCAACGTCGTTAATTTCGCGACCCGGAGGATTGACATTGATTTGAACTAGCGTGATGTCCATTTGCTGGACAGACTTAAGCAGTCCCGCAAGCTGCTCGGCGGTGAGGCCAGGAAGTTTGTCGCTGATGAGCTTGGCCATCGCGGCCTGCGCGTCTTTGACCGGCTTGTCAACAGTTCCCTGCTTGGCTGTGAGCTGCGCTTTTTGGTCGAGCAACTCATTGAACATGTCGTTGAGCTGGTTGTAATTGAATTTCCGCACTTCGGTTTTGCCGCCCTCGGCGGGCCAATCCACCGAATATTCTTTTGCCTCAGCTTCCTGCACTTCTTTCAGGCGGCTTTCTTTCGTGCCGCGATCGGACGCTGTGTTGGGCACAATTTCGTAGTCATAAATCAGCGAACCGACGAGGCTCCGATCGGTCTGGAACGACGAAAGGATGGCGGCACGCTGCGCGTCGACCAGATTCATCTGCTGCTGAATGGCCTTGTCCTGCGGTGCGGCGACGGATTCCGCCTGCTGCACGTCGGCGCTGAGCTTTTGATACTCCGCGGAAGACTCGACTGTCTTCTCAAGGGCTTGCCGGGCACGGACCTGCTTCTGCAAATAAGCCGAATAGGAAGTGGCAAAGCGGCTTTGATAGGAGCGCCACGGACGGAGACCGATGAACTCTTGATAGAACGACCAGCTGACGCAGAGCAGTAGTACGAAAATCGCAATCAGGATTACGTTTGCGTACGACCGGCTCTTGATAGGATCGTCGGGCGGAAGTTCAGGCAACCGCAATCTCCTTGGACTGGCAGTTCATCGTGTTCAAACGTTGGGCGCCTAAATACTGAACCATGGCGTCTCCCAGATGTACTTGATACGGAACACAAGCCGGAGAAAAATCGTGACCGGCACAAAAAGCATCGTGATCAGGAAAATGTACATGGTCACCGTCTGGATGATGCTCATCTTGCTGTAGATCTTGCGGCTGTAGGCGCTGCGCTTGCAGATCCAGTGAATGAAAAGCGCCGCCAGCACGCCATAAACCACCATGGGAATAATCCCCCACAGTGCGCGCGCAATAATTGCCGCCTCCGGCCGCCATGCCGTGGGCAAAATGTGACTGATCCAACTGCCGTTAATGCCGAGAATCTGGTCAAGGTTCCGGTTTACGTTGAATTCGACGCGATCCGGGTCCCACGTTTGCGTTGGCCAGTACCACATGAATCCAGGGCCACGAATGAACGTCCCGATGCAAACCAGCACCAGCCAAATCGCTTCGAAGCCGATCAAGAATGTCCACACTGCGTGGCGGCGCTGGTGATAGGTGTAATAGCCGTTGCCGAGCGGATTGGCGTCGATATACGGAATGGCCATCAAGCCGATGATGATCAGTGTGGGCACAAGCACACCGGCGATCCACGGGTCGAAATACTCCAGCATCTCCTGCAAGCCGAGGAAATACCACGGCGCCTTTGCCGGATTCATTGTGACGCTGGCATTGGCCGGCTCTTCGAGCGGCGCGTTGAGCGTTAGCGCCCAAACCATCAGGATAATCGTGATAATGATGGCGGCGAGAAGCTCCTTGCGCATCAGAAAGGGATTCGTGTGCAACTCTCGCTCCCAACGCGAATTGTAGGGGTACGTAGTGCGATGGTGCGTGCGAGCAAGCTGCGGGTCGGCTTCCAGTTGAGCAATCAGCCGATCATTCGCCAGCATATTGTGAAACGCAAACCACGTGAAAAATGGGACGAGTCCCAGCATGGCCACGATCGGAATGTTATCCGGCGTGGAAATGATGACCCAGAGCTGGTGCCAATCACCAAACATTCTGAATGCTCACCTTTTCATCAACTAATTTTTCGCTTCCGATTCCAGCATCACCGGCGAAGGCCCGGAAATTCCGCCGTCCTTACGAACGCGCCAGAAATGCACGCCCATAAAAACAGACGCAATCAACGGAATCGCGATGCAATGCCAGATATATGCGCGCAGCAGCGCATTGGCATCGACAATCGAGCCTCCGAGAAGCGCAAATCGGACGTCGTTGTACGGCGTCATTCCTAATTGCGGTCCGAATGGTCCCTGATGGCCAAGCAGAGGAGTCGCGCGCGCCATGTTCGTCCCCACCGTGACCGCCCAGAAACCGAGCTGATCATCGGGCAGCAAATATCCGGTGAACGAAAGCAGCAGCGTCAACACCATCAGCAGCACGCCGACGCACCAGTTGAATTCGCGCGGCCGCTTGTACGAACCGGACATGAACACGCGGAACATGTGCAGCCACACGGCCATGACCATCAAGTGCGCCGCCCAGCGGTGCATATTCCGCAGCAAACGGCCGAAAGGCACGTCGTTTTCGAGATAAAGAATGTCCCGGAAGGCCTGCACCTTTGTCGGGTGGTAATAAAACATCAGCATAACGCCGGTGAAAACCAGCACAATGAACAGATAGAAAGTGATTCCGCCGAGTCCCCACGTGTAGCCGTAACGCGTGGCATCGCGATTTACTTTTGCAGGATGAATGTGGAAGAAAAGATTATTGAGCGTCGAAAGAGCGCGGTTACGCGGCTCTTCATCGTGCTTGATGCGAAAAATAGAGCGGTAGAGCTGCGTTTCTTGAGGCTTCTTCAGCTCCTCGACCTGCTCTTGAGTTTTGACCTTGACGACCTCTTTCAGGCCTTTCAGGTCTTCGAGAACGGTCGTCTTGCGGTCGTTCCCGTCCTTCTGGTCTGCCATTCTTCCGCCTTTTCTTCGAAAAAACCGGAGCTACGCGCCAATGAAAGCGCCCGGGTCATTGAATTGGTTCGTGCCAGCGGCCGGATCCATGATGTACCTCTGGCTCGCATCAACAAGAATCTGATTGGATGGATCGAGTTCCACGTGGCAGCGATCCATCGGACGCGGCGCAGGCCCCGCAAAGTTGATGCCTTCGCTGTCGTATTCGCTGCCGTGGCATGGGCAATGGAAAATATTCTGCGCCTGCTCCCAGTCCGGCGTGCAGCCCAGGTGCGTGCACTGCGCGAAAATCACGAACAATCGCCCGGGCTCGCGCACCACCCAGCAGCGATTCGATTGAAGAAAACGTTGATCGACTCCAAGGCTGTAATCCGCCACGTAGCCGGCGTTGAAGGTTGTGGGCGGTTCAAACAGCGCGCGCGGGAAAAAATAGCGCAGAAACATCAGGAAATTGACTCCCAGATAGCCCCAGAGAAATGTCCAGAGGAACCGCCGACGCATGCGGTCCACTTCTTTCTTTTTGTTTACGTTGGAAGGATTAGGGTTCCCTGCGGCGGGCGCCGACGCGGGAGGATTCAACTGTCCAGTCTTCTTCGTTTCCGAGTTATCCGCCATCGAATCGCAAAGCTTGCGCGCAATATAAAAAGATGAATGAACTATGAAGCGCGAAGCAAAGAGAATTTATATGATGAGCTTACCGTGCTGTCAAGAGTTTCTCGGGGGTTTGTTTGCGTAGAAAAACTGGACGATTTTGGATTTTTACGCCGCCGCGGCAGCGCGAATCAGGTCTGCCAGAGCCCGAATGAAAGCAGGCGAATCGTTCAGCGAGGGCATCATGCGAAATTCGCCGATGCCCCGCGCCTTGGCCTGCTCGCGCGCCTCGATATTGATTTCGTGTAGCGTTTCAATGTGTTCGGTGACGAAAGAAATGGGTATCACCAGCAGGCGGCGAACGCCGCTGGCTGCCAAATTGTCGATAGTAGACGTCAAAGACGGCTCAAGCCATTTCTGGCGTCCCACGCGGCTCTGATAGCACAGCGACGAAGGATTAGCCCAAGCGCCAGCTGCGAGCACGAGCTTCATTGTTTCCTCAATCTGACCAGGATATGGATCACCCTTCTCCACCAGGCTCAACGGCAGGCCGTGCGCGCTGAACAAAAGATGGACTCCTTCCGGCTGCATTGCGCGGAGCGATTCGTTGATGCGTTCGACGAGCGCCTCGATGTATAGCGGGTGGTCGTGAAAATCATGAATCATGCGGACGGGCAATCCGTTGCCGTGGTAAAGCCGCTGCCATTCTTTCAGGCTGCTGCCTGTGGTTGCGAACGAATAATGCGGATAAAGCGGCAGCAGGATGAGTTGTTCCAGTTTATCGCTGTGCAATTTCGCAATTGCCTCTTGCGTCAGTGGGTGCCAGTAGCGCATGGCGACCGCTACACGCGCGTCAATCTCGGGCGAGAGCGCAGCAGCAAGCGCCTGCGCTTGGCGATTGGTAAGTTCGACGATCGGCGAGCCGCCGCCGATAGCGGCGTAATGTTCGCGCACAATTTCCGCGCGGCGCGAGGCAATCAGTTTCGCCAGCGGCTTACGCGCCACGCTTGCGCCCATGAAATTGATGATTTCAGGATCACAAAACAGGTTGTAAAGAAACGGTTCGACGGCTTCGAGGCGGTCCGGCCCGCCCAGTTGAAAAAGCACGACGCCGATTTTCCTTAGCGCGGTCACGGGGTGTGTCCCTTCCCTAATTTTGCTGAGCCGGGCGCTTACGGTTCGCGAACTTGCCGCTTCATTTCCGCGAGCTCTTTCTCCACACGCGCGATGCGCCGTCCCACACTGAAGTCATAGATGAAAAATATGGCCCAAAAAGCCAGGTACGCTGCAAATATACTCCAGAAGTTTTGCATGACGCTTCTCCTAAACTTTTACTTTCGCGCGTTGCGTAATCTGAGGCTCGCCGCGCTCCTCAATGGCGATCCGTAATTCTTCCGCTTCGTATTTCAGCTGCTCCAAGCGGTAACGTTGGCAGATCAGAATAATCATGAGCAGCGTCAGCACTCCGCTGCAGAAGAAAAATACGGCCTTCATTCGCGGATCCATTCCTCCGCCGCCAAACAGAACCGGCTGCGGGTGCTGCGTGCGCCAGATGCGAATCGAAAGATAATCAATTGGCACGCCGACGAAAATGAAAATTCCGAAAATCGCCGAAGCGGCGGCACGACGCTCCGGGTCCTCAATTAGCCCGCGCAAAATCAAGTAGCACACGTACAGAATCCAGAGCACCAGTGTCAGCGTCAGCCGCCAGTCCCACGCCCACCAGACTCCCCAAACCGGATGCGCCCAAATTGGGCCGGTGACGAGAACGACAGACCAAAACGCGAGGCTCACTTCCACGGACGAGACAGCAAGCCAATCCCATTTGGGCGTTCGCTTGCGCAAATAGGCGATGTTGGCGAAGAATACGATTGCGGTGCCCTCCATTGCCGCCCATCCCGACGATGCATGGAAATAAAAAATGCGCTGAATTGCGTGCATCGTGGCTTCGTCCGGCGCGATGAAAAAGGCCGCGTATCCGGCGAACGCCAGAAGCAGTGCGATAATGAGCTTTGCGATGTTGCTGCGTTTCATCGGTGCAGCTTCCTCTGTGTCGCGAATTGCTTCGCGGGCATTGTCAGCTTACTCTTCAAGCAGATAATCGGACAGCATCCACGCCGCCGCAAAATAGATTATGTCGAACGCCACCAAAACCATGAGCCACGTGCGATCCAAGACCGGAGACGCCTCAAGCAGTTCATCTGTTGCTTCCACCGCCGCAATCATCAGCGGTATCAGAATGGGCAGAACGAGCAGCGGGAGCAGCATTTCGCGCATGCGCGCCTGCGTCGCTACCGCAGAAAAAACAGTACCGGTCACAGCCAGACCGAACGCCCCCAACAACAGGATAATTGCCAGGCGTCCAATCACCGGCCACAAGGAAACATTGTAAAGCACAGCGAACACCGGCAACAAAATGGCTTCCGTGATTGCCAGAAACAGCAGATTCGCCAGCATTTTTCCAAGATAGATAGAAAACGCGCTCACGGGCGCCATGCGCAGCGCGTAGATCGTGTCATTCGCTTGTTCTTTGGCAAAAGAAGGGTTGAGCATCAGCGACCCCGCGAAGAGCAGCGCGATCCACAGCAAACCCGGACCGTAGCGCCGCGCCTCGGCTGCAGAAGGCTCGAACGCGAAGCTGAAAAGCACAACCACGATCACGACGAACGTGACGGTAGTTTGCAGCAGCTCACGTGTGCGCATTTCCGCGCGAACTTCCTTGCGCAAGATGATCGAGGCGGCGCGCGCAGCGTCCATCAGGCCTCCACCTTCAATTCTTCGAGCAACAGTCGCGGATTGCCGTCCGCACCTGTATCGCGCTCGACGCGGCCCCCAGCGATGGCCACGGCGCGCGTAAAAATGTCTGTCACTTCGTTTCGCGCATGAGTGCTCATGATAATCGTGCGGCCCTGCGCGCGCAAAACCCGCAGAGTTTCCGCAAGCCAAAGAAGGCCATTCTGATCGAGCCCCGCAGCGGGCTCATCGAGAAGCAACAGCGATGGCGACGGCAGCAACGCGCGCGCGATGGCGACCCGCTGGCGCATTCCCCGCGAAAATGTACGCACCAGATTATCAGCACGCGAAGTCAAACCGACAGATTCGAGCGCTTCAGCCGCTCGCTCGCTCGGTTGCTCGAGTTCATAGAGACGCGCAATCAGCTCAAGATTCTCTCTTGCTGTCAGTTCGTCATAGGCAAGAATACTATGACCCACAAATCCAATTTGCCGGCGCGACGAAACCGCGCTTGCGCTATAGGTGCCCGGAAAAGTGACGCGGCCCGAACTCGGCCTGACCAGCAGCGCGGCCATTTTGAGAAGTGTCGTCTTACCGGAGCCGTTCGGCCCCAGCAGCGCTACGCATTCGCCCGCGCAGATAGACAAAGAGATTTTTCGCAACGCGAAAAACGCGCCGTATCGCTTTTCGACTTGATCGAATGCGACACCGAAAGAAACGGAAGATGATGCGGAAGCCAAGGCGGGGCGCTCAGCCCTTCAGAAGATCGCGCAGAATTTTCTGTGTGCGTTCCCGTTCGCGTGCGTAATCCTGATCGCTGATCGTTCCGGCCTGATGGCGCAGCTCGAGCCGGAAGAGCGTTTCCTTCAGATCATCGAGGCTGCGCGTCGCTTCCCGCTCGATTTTCTCGGCGGATGTGGTGCTTGCAATGGGCAAATCCTTCGCGTGCGAAGGTGCTGTTTCACCAACCGAAGCCGCGCCAGCACTCGCGGATGCCGTTTGAACTGTGGGCCGCCTCCAGAGAAAAATCACGCCCAACACAAAGAGCGCCGTAAATCCTGCAACCAGAATGTACTTCAGATTGTTGTCCAGGCGTGGCGGAAGCGTAGTGATCGCGGCATCATCAGCACCGCTCGTGCGCGAATTGGCCGAGGGGTCTTGTCCGTCGGTTGCAGATGGAGAAGGAGTGCCCGAAACGGCGATCGCCAGCGGAGCATTCGCCGCCACGGCATCGTGGGTGTAAATGTCGAATCCTTGTTCGTTTCCGGCAGGTGAAAAGCCTGCCGCCGAAACCTGCAAGCCCGGAGGCACCGCAAGAATCACCCGCTGCACGCCGTAAAAAGATGTCGCCTGTATGCTGGCTTGATTCGAGGCGTATGGGAGCTGGTACGAAATGCGTACCCCGTTTTCGCCCGGACGAAACGGCCAATCGACCGCTTCCACGCCATTGCCTTTGTCGATCGTGCCCTGGATCACCGGCATCCCGCTCGCGTCCCACGCGGAAACCTGATTGAGCTGCGCGCCCTGCGGAAGCTCAAATCGAAAACTCCCATCCTTGAGATAAAATGCCACTGGAGGGCGCGTTTGATTTTCAACCGTGTACTCTTCACCGACAACAAGATCGGTTCCTTTAGGTTGCAGTATGATCGCGCGCGTCGTGACTGCGAACGAATTTGGATCGCGCGTCGGCTCGTACACTTGGATATCCACAGAAGGCGTATTTGGCGCCACGGGTGCGTGATAGAGCACTCCTTTGTACGGAACGCGCAAAAGCATGGGAGCCGTTCCGAGAACGCTGTTGTTTATGGTGAAATGACCCGACGCGTCGGTCTTCACGTTGGCCACGGCCTGCATTCCGCCCTGGAGTTGCAGCAGAATTACGTCCGCACCGGCGACCGGATGGTTCGTTGTCCCATTTTTCACCACGCCGGAAACCGTGCCTGCAAATGCAGGTAATGCCGCAGCGACAAAGATCAGCGCACCGCAAGCAGCACCAACCGCGAGCCGTTGCAGGCGTTCCGCGTTTCGCATCCCTCTGCGTACGTGTAAATTCATTCCGACTCTCACCGCGATTTCTCCGACATCGCTTGCCGCGTTGCCGCCGTGGGCGCTCCTCCGGTCAATTGATCCATTTCCGCAATCACGCGCGCCGCTTCGATTTCGAGTGCGCGCTTCATCGCCTCATAATCTTCGTCCGAGAATTTACCGGCGCGATGCTCGAATCGCAAGTCGCGCAGGTTTTCGTAAATCGTGTCCCGCCTCTCCAATAGTTGGTCGAGACGCGAGCGATGCGGCGCGAAATCCGACGCTTCGAATTTTACGCCAAATACGAACCACAGCGTCGCAACGGCCAAACCTGCACAGCACAGCGTAACGAGGATCGCTTGGCTAGTCATCAGTTTCTCCGCCAACTTCGCGGCGAACGCGAGAGAGAATTTCCGGCGATACACGGGCGACTGGCGCGACGGCGGCGTGCCGCTTCCAGTGAAATACGACGGAGAGCGCCAGAATGAGTCCGACAAGCAGCGCAATAACCGGCATCAGCCACGCCCATAAATCAAATCCGTGCGCTGGCGGAGAAATCAGCACCGTAGGACCGTATTCCTGCACGAAGGATTGCAGAACCAGGTCGTCCGACGAGCCGCTCGAGACGCGTTCGTCCACTTCCTTCAACTCCTTTTGCGCAAATGCACATGGTCCCGCAAACGCGCCGCCCATGTGCGTGCACTTCCCCGCTGCATCATTGCAGCCGCCGCACATGCACATGATTTTTGTGCCAAGATCCTTGGCGCGGGCGCTTTGCGCTTGCGCCGGAATCGCAAAGCAGAGTGCCAGCGTCGCCGAAAGTGCGAATGCTGCGAATTTATGACGCACTCGCATTCTAATCGTCCCCCTGAACCATGCTGACCGGGACGTTTGCCGCAACCGCAACGGGCACAGTTTCGCGCTCCGCATGCAGCACAATTTGTGGCTGCCGGCTTGGTATCAGCGCCAGAACCGTGCCCAATACCAGAACAAGTCCTCCCAGCCAAATCCAAGCCACCAGCGGATTCAAATACGCGTGAATCACCGGAGCATTGTCATCGGGGCTCTGTCCCGCGTAGACGACGTAAAGATCGCGCGCAAGTGATGAGTGCAACGCGACGATCGTCTGCGTGACCTCGCTCGCTGTGTAAAAGCGGCGCTCAGGGAAAAGCATCATCACCGACCGGTTGCCTTTGAAAACTTCGATGGTCGCGCGTTCCGCCGTGTAGTTCGCCGTCGAAGCGCTGTCAATGTTTTGGCAAACGAGCGTGTAC
>JASHRN010000203.1 GCA_030037335.1 Candidatus Acidiferrales bacterium
AAATCCGCTACAATCCTCTTTACAGCATCCAAAGAACGATTCGCATCTCAATGGACAATCGCATGCAACCCGCAATCGCGCAGCGTCACAAAACGGTCGGCGTAAAGGTCGGGAAAGTTCAGGTCGGTGGCGGCGCGCCCGTCGTCGTCCAGTCGATGACCAACACGGACACCGCCGACGTCGCCTCCACTACGAAACAATATCTCGAACTTGCCCAGGCCGGCTCCGAACTCGTCCGCGTCACCGTCAACATTCCCGAAGCCGCCGCTGCCGTTCCCGAAATCAAGCGCCGCGTCCTCGACGCCGGCTGCGACACGCCTCTCATCGGCGATTTTCACTACAACGGCCACGTCCTTCTCACCAAATATCCCGACTGCGCCAAGGCGCTCGACAAATACCGCATCAATCCCGGCAATGTCGGCAAAGGCGCGCGTCGCGACGAACAGTTCTCCACCATCTGCAAAGTCGCCGTCGACAATGGCAAGCCCGTGCGCATCGGCGTCAACGGCGGCTCGCTCAATCAAGAGCTCGTCATGCAGAAAATGCAGGAGAATACTGACCGCAACCTCGGCCTCACTTCCGAGGAAATCATCAACGAGTGCATGGTCATTTCCGCGCTGCAATCCACCGAACTCGCGCTCGCCTGCGGCCTGCGCAAAGATCAAATCATCATTTCCTGCAAAGTTTCGCGTCCGCGCGATCTCATCAGCATCTATCGCGAACTCGCGCGGAAGACCGACCAGCCTTTGCACCTCGGCCTCACCGAAGCGGGCATGGCCGCCAAAGGCCTCGTCTGGTCCGCATCGTCCATGGGCGTTCTTCTCGCCGAAGGCATCGGTGACACGGTTCGCGTCTCGCTCACTCCGCGCCCGGGAGGCGACCGCCGCGACGAAGTCTACGCCGCTTGCGAACTTCTTCAGGCCCTCGGCCTGCGTTCTTTTGCGCCCAGCGTCACGGCATGCCCGGGCTGCGGGCGCACCACCAGTTCCACGTTTCAGGAACTCGCCGAACGCGTTCAGGGATACATTCGCGACAAAATGCCTGAATGGAAAACGCAATACGAAGGCGTGGAAGAACTGAAGCTCGCTGTCATGGGCTGCATCGTCAACGGCCCGGGCGAATCCCGCGCCGCCAACATCGGCATCAGCCTGCCCGGCACCGGCGAAGAGCCAAGCTGCCCCGTCTACATCGACGGCGAAAAATTCGTCACGCTGAAGGGCACCTACGACGAACTCTCCGCCGCCTTCCAAAAACTCCTCGACGACTACGTCTCCACCAAATACCCGCGCCGCCAGCCTACCCCTGTCGCTTAGCCCTCGCTAGACTCGCCTCACGTTGCTCTAGTAGGGGCAGGGCTTGCCCTGCCCGCGCGACTCTCCCAGTCGCGCTGCTGAAACGCGCGTTCACTCGCGTCTTGGCATAACGCATCCGTTTTCGTTTTTGTTGTCATTCTGAGCGCGCCTTTTCGCCGAAGAATCTCGCCTCGACGCATTTCCTTGCCTTTTTTCGTGTTCGTAGGGTGCTGCTTGCTTGTTCCGTGGAACGCAGGCCTGCGCCCGCGCCACTCCCCGAGCCACGTTTTCCGTCGTTTCCGTTGCTGTGGCATCAGAGCAGAAAAGAAGCTCGACTAAATTGGTTGCAATTGGCCAGATTCCTTGATAGAAACACGAAAACGTCCGTGAGATTCTGCTTAGCTGCAATAGCTATCTTGTTAATCGGCGGGTGCAAGGTTTCCGCGGCCGCAGCTTGCTAGCCTCTCCGCAGTTGTTTAGTGTTGCTACTCTTGTCTGTGGCGGGCTTCGCTTCAGAAAAAAACTGCAGGAGAAACGCGGAACCGTTTGCTCAATTTCTCGATGTGGGTTTTGTTGAGGTCGCGCTTCCTGTGGAGAACTTCCGACACGATGCTCTCAGAGCCAAAGATGGCAGCGAGGTCTTTCTGCTTCAGGTCATTCGCATCCATCAATGCGCGAAGAACTTCCACTGGCGAGGCATTTGGAATGGAATGATTTTCTTCTTCGTACGCTTCGATCAGCATCAGCAAAACCTGGGCGTACTTCTCTTCTTCACGTGTCGGATGTTCCTTGCCCGCCAGTTTGTCAAGGACAGAGACGTATTCATCGTGCTGCTCTTCCGACGTAATCGGCGCGGGCGAACTGACTTCAAGCGCATATTTTTCGGATACCGCAATCATGTCTTTTGCCACTCCTCATCATCGTATTCAGCGTGACTCAAAATGTGCCGGATGTAAACCATCCTCCACTTGTATTGGATCGTTGCGATCAGTCTGCATTTGTTATGGCTTATATCGAACACCACAAAACGACCGACCACATCTGAGTTTTTCCAACTGTTCCGGACGTCAGCGAAATTCTTCCATTCTGCATTCTTGGCGATCTTGTACCATGCATTGAGTGACGCGCCCCATTCGCTGTGCTTGTTGGCCGCCTCTCGAATCGCCTTTCGGCTGACGATTCGCATCGAGACATCTTCGCATTCTGCGAAGCCTATGTCAATCCGAAATATCTTGCCTTTTCAGTTAACCTATGCTACAACCTGACCGTAGACATGATATCAACGCTTATCTCCGCCTCAGTCTTTCCCAAAATGGGAGCGCCTCGGTGGCGTTTCCTCGCCGCCTAAGCGTCCACTTTCCAACTCTAAGCCCCAAACTTCACATTTCTAATCGCCAGACCCTTCCAGAATTAGAATCGCCCGTAACTCACACAAAACAAACGCTCGGACCCGTTTCTAATCGACACAGATACGCGCTTTTTATCATTTCTAATCGACTCAAAACCGCATTTTTCGCGAGATGCTCTGCCCGTTTGCGCTCAACGGCGGAGGCGCAGCTTGCGACCCGCTTACAGCTTGTAAATGCACAGCCCGCTCAGCAGCTTGGGGTAGAAATCGGTCGATTTTTGCGGCATCACGTCTCCGGCCAGCGCAATTTCCATCACCGTTTTGACTCGCACCGGATTCAGCAGGAACGCAACCTGCGCCTTCTTCGCATCCACGGCAGCAACCGCGTGTTCCATCTCGCGCTCGTAGCTGACGTTCGTCTCCGCCGTCACTTTTTCCGCGGTAATCCCCAGGCATTTGTGCAGCAGCAAACGGTGCAGCAGCACCACGTCCAATTGCCGCTGCGCCGGAGAAATGTCCGGCAGCAAACGCTCCAGCTCCGCCGTGTTTCGCAGCACCAGCAAATAAAATTTGGATTCGCCCGCATAAAATCCGATCGCGTGTCCTGCGTGCCCGCGCCGTTCCAAGTCGTGGCGAAACTCCGCGAAACTCTCTTCGCGCTGCTCCCGCGAAGTAAACGGATACGCATACCAGTTGAAATAAGCAGAGGCGGCCTTCAGAAATTTCTCAACCGAAAATCCAGCGACGTCGCGTACCAAACGGTGCGTCGGCAGAATCGTCAATCCATCTTGATTCACGTTGAAGCACGTCCACATCGCTTTTTCGTACGGCGCGTCGGGGTCGATTCGTCCTGCCTTCGCACGGCATTCATCGCGATACGCGAGCGCCGTTTCGTAGCGATGGTGTCCATCGGCGATCACCAATTCTTGCGGCGCCATCAACTCCACAATTTTCTGAACGCGCGCCGCATCAAAAATTGCCCACAGCCGGTGCTGCACATCGTATTCGTCGCGCATTTCCGCAGTGGGCTGCGCCTTCGCTGCTTCCTGCAAAATTGCATCCGCTTTCCGCGCTGGATCGTCATACAACAAAAAAAGCTGACCCGTCTGGCATCGTGTCTGGCGCAACAATTCCAGCCGGTCAGCCTTCGGCCCAGTCAGCGTCTGTTCGTGACGGTGAACGATCCCTTCGCCGTAATCGGTGAGGCGTGCCAGTGCAATGAACCCGCGGCGCTCCAGCCGATGATTTGTTCCCGGTAAAGTGTAGTTTTGAAAATAGGCGTAAATGGCGGGCTTCGCATCCTGAATCAAAATTCCATTGCGCAGCCATTCGTCGAATTTCGTCGCCGCTCGCGTGTACACATTTTCCGCCGCCGAATCCGTGGCAAACGATTTTCCCTTTTCAATCGAGATCAGATTGTACGGACTCGCCGCGTAATACCGCTCCTGCATCTCCGGCGTGATTTTGTCGTAGGGTTGCGTCAACACATCTCTCAGCGCAACGCGCTGCATGTTGTATCGCACAGCTCGGAATGGAAAAATTTCTGCCACGTGTTTTCACTTGCGCTTTTCAGTTCGCGCAGGCGCGCAATTGTAACAAGCCTGTGCATTCGCTCCAAACCACGATCCGCCGTCGAAATTGTCCTTGCTCGCATACGCCGGAGTTGCGCACTCTTCGCCGCAGCCGCTACACTAACCGCCATGATTCGACCCTCACTCTTGCTTTCTTTCATCACGCTTGCACTTGCGTTCAGCACATTTGCGCAGCCGCCGAAATCTCTCTTCTACATGACACGCGATCCGAATTCAGTTCGTTCGTTTCTGGATCACGCAGACAAAGTCGATATCCTCGTTCCAGCGTGGTATTTGGCGGATGCGAACGGTTTGGTTTCCGGCGGTCCCAATCCTCTGGTTCTCGAAACTGCGCGTGACCATCACGTTCCGGTCATGCCGATCGTCACCGGAGCAGCTTTTGTCCAGGCAGATGTTCACAAACTGCTAGTCAATGCCGCGGCGTACCGCGAAATGTTTTCTGAGTTGATTCGCGCGTGCAAAGAGAATGGCTATATCGGCTTCCAGTTTGATTTCGAGAATGTGAACTGGACAGACCGCGATATCTTTTCGGCTGTAGTGCAAGAAGCAGTGAATGCATTTCACGCACAGAATCTGAAACTCAGCGTTGCGACCGTGCCAAATGCTCCCGGCGCGGCGGGCGAAACCGGCTTCGATGCCTGGCTCTTTGAAAACTGGCAAGGCGCCTATGACCTGAAGTCACTTGCGCAGTCGGCCGATTTCATTTGTTTGATGACCTACGATGAGCACACGCGTTTCACCCCGCCGGGCCCAGTCGCCGGGTGGCAATGGACCATCAAGAACCTCGATTACGCGCTGGAATTTGTTCCGGCTAGCAAACTCTTTCTCGGGATTCCACTTTACGGCACTCACTGGTTTGCCGGAGTTCCCAATGTCGCCGCGTCGGTGGCCGGAACGCCGCTCGCGCCGGTCGAGAAACCTAATCCGTCTGCTCAGGCCATTTCCACGCCAGATGCACTCGATCTGGCTCGCGCTTATGGCGGTCATATCGAATGGGATCCTGAGGATCGCACCTCATGGTTTTATATTTATCGCGACGGTATGCGCGAGTGGGTTTTCTACACGGATGCTCGCACGTTTCGCGAACGCTACGACCTTGCCAGGCAGCGCGGTCTTGCAGGATTTTGCTCATGGGTTTTGGGCGCCGAGGACCCCGGCATCTGGGACGCTCTTCCGTCTCACAGGTGATGGCGGCTGCGCTATGAAACTTTCTTTATGCTAACTTTTAATGATGAATGAAAACGGCAAACGTTTCTCCGGTGTGAAGGCTCTTGTATTTGATCTCGACGGCACGCTGATTGATTCCAAACTCGACCTTGTTCTCTCCGTCAACGCGACGCTTGTTTATCTTGGCCGCCAGGCGCTCGAACATGAGCAGATTGCCGGTTATGTCGGCGGCGGCGTTCCACTCCTTTTGAAACGCGCTCTGGGTGAGGATGTTTCCGAAGATGAAATTGAAAAGGGGATTGTGCATTTTCTCGATTATTACCGGGCGCACATGCTGGACCACACGATTCCGTATCCCGGCGTGCGCGAGTGCCTGGACGCGTTGCAAGGCCACGCGCTTGCGGTGCTGACCAATAAGCCGGTGAAGTTCAGCCAGGCGATCATCGACGGGCTGAACATGAAGCGCTATTTTCGTTTTGTGTATGGCGGGAACAGTTTTGAAAAAAAGAAGCCCGATCCCGTCGGATTGCAAACTCTTCTTCGCGATTTTGAAGTTGGGCCGCGCGAAATGATGATGGTTGGCGATTCCGAAGTCGATATTCAGACCGCGCGCAACGCGGGTACTTTGGCGTGCGGTGTAACCTACGGGCTTGGGCGAATGCAGCCGCAGCTCCCGCCGGATTTACTGCTGGACACGCTAGCGGATCTGCCGAAACATCTGAGCAAATGAAAGCTCACTTTAGCAACGGAGCTATTCGATGGGCGCTGATTGGCGGAATCGCGCTCTCGACGCCGTGGTTTGTTTCGCATTCCAAATCTTCGGCTCGGAGCGATGATGCGCGCGCACCGGCGTTTCGAATCGGCGAAATTCTGAACTATCGAGTCGACTGGGGGCGCTATACCGGCGCAGCGACTGCGCAGTTGCAGATTATTGACCGAGGCGATTTTGATGGCGCGGCCGCGTGGCATTTCCGCGCGAAGGTTCACACGTCCGAACCGATTCGCACGCTGTATCCGATGGACGATCAAATCGACTCATACGCCATGGGCGGCAATTTGACGACGCGCGAGTTTCGCGAGCGTTTGACGGAGTTTGGAAAGCTGGAAAACACGGAAGCGTCGCTCGTTTCGCCCGGTGGCAGCGCAGTTTCCACTGAGCCGCGCGTCATTGTTCCATCTGGAACGCATGATGCTCTGAGCGCTATTTATTTTCTGCGTGCGACGGATTGGAAGAATGTGCGTGAAGTTCGTGTTCCAGTTTTCGACGGGCAAAATGTTTATCAGATGCTCGCGGAATCCGGCATGGCATCGGCGATACGCGTGCCGGCAGGAACTTATCAGGCGACAAAAATCGAAATTCATCTGTTTGACGGAGACAGAGAAGTTCCAGATGAGAGTTTCAATCTGTGGCTTGCTGATGATGACGCGCGAACTCCCGTACTCTGTGAGGCGCAGTTGACGATGGGCAATTTGCGGATTGAACTGGCTGGGAATTCAGCTTCCGAAGCGCATGCAGGGGCGCTGCCCGCTACTCCACGGGCACATTCCAGTCATCCGGGGGAAAGCTGATGCCCCAGAATTTTGGGGCAGGCTTGTCGAATTCGATGCCAACTTGCGCTTTGCCGCCCTGCATCTGGCCGACATAAACGATGCGGCAGCTTTCCGTCTCTTGCGTTCTTTTGTGCGTGAGCGTGATTTTCTGATCGGCCTTCACATCGGAGCGCAAATGGATGAGCGCGCCGTGGGCATTGACGACCAGTGTTTTGGTCTCTTCGTCGAAGAACGTTTTTCCGTCGGCGTTTTTCCCGCGCACCATCACTGTGACAGACAGCATCACGCGCATGCTGCGCCGCCGCCCTTTATCGAGAGCCAAATCAGACGGGTGTTCGGCCATGTCTACACGTTAGCGTGGTTCGCGCGGAGCGGCAAACAGGAGTGCATGCGCGCCTACGAGTCAGTTAACAGCGTCTAAATAAACGGGATGGCGATCAGCGCTTTATGGGCGACAGCAGATTTCTTCGATAAGACCGCATATGATATGGCCGATGGTGATATGGGCTTCCTGAATTCGCTGCGCGTTTCGGGAAGGTACGTTCAGAAGCAGATCCACCTTTTCTGCAAGTTTACCGCCTGTTTCGCCCGTAAAAGCGGCGATAAATGCGCGCTTCGTGCGACCCGCTTCCACGCCATTCAGGACGTTGGCGCTGTTTCCGCTGGTGGAAAGCGCAACAAGGACGTCGCCTTCGGAGGCAAGGGCTTCAATTTGACGCGAAAAGAGATGATCGAAGCCGAGGTCATTGCCCGCAGCCGTCAGAACTGAGGTGTTGGTTGCAAGTGAAAGAGACGCAAATGCGGGCCGATTTCGCCCGAGACGCACAACAAGCTCGGCGGCCAAATGCTGCGCGTCTGCAGCACTGCCGCCATTGCCGAAGAATATGATCTTACCTCCAGCCTGAATTGCGGCGGCGCATGTTTCGGCGCAGCGCGCAATTTTCCCCAGCAGCTCTTCCGAAAAACTCTCTTTGACGCGGGCGCTTTCGCGCAGCTCATCGCGAATTTGCTGGATGAAGGCCTGCATCTTTTCTCCGATAGCGAAAGGCCTCTTGGGAAAAAGGCGTTGCTCTATCGCAATGATACACGAAAAACTACAGCAAGATATGTCTGCTTCGCAAGGAGCATAGCGAGTCAGCAAACGAAATCAGTGAGCGAAAAAACTCCCGATGAGAACGCCCAACACGATCAAGGTGAGGACCACGTAAGTCCAGTCCTTCTCCCTAGAAAATGCAAAGACGCTGAAGGCCACGCGGGCCACCGGAGTGGCCACGAGCAGGACCAAGCCGAATTGAATCCAGTTGCGACCTAGGGCGACGAACACACCCTTCAGAATGCCGTCGAGACCGCGCAGATTTGCCGGCTCGGAGCGGAAGACGCGATAATTTGGGAAAGGGCCCTGGTGGTGTATGACGTAAAAAATCCCACCGATGACGACTACCGCGCAAGCCAGCAGAACGCCGAAGCGCAAAATGACGGAAATGATTGCGTCCATTCGTTCATCATTCCATTGGTTCCGGTTGTTCTGCGTGGTGTGCATTTACAATTTTCCCGTGATTCCTTTGATCAGCATTTCAACTCCGAGCACGACGATGGCGGCGCTGAACAAAATTCGCAGGTAGCGAGTGGTGGCTCCGGGAAGAATGCGCGCGCCGACGAACGCGCCGAAGAGCACTCCGAGCATCACCGGCATTGCGAGCGCCGGGTCGATATACCCACGATGGAAGTAAATGCCTGCGCTTGCTGCGGCTGTGACGCCAATCATGAAGTTGCTGGTGGCTGTGGAAACCTTGAAGGGAATTTCCATCGCCTGATCCATGCCAAGAACTTTCAGGGCGCCACTCCCGATTCCAAGGAGGCCGGAAAGAATTCCCGCTGCGTGGCAGACGAGAAAGCCGATGGGAACGCGGCGCACGTTGTAGGATTTCTTGCCCTGCGTTGTCGGATATTCCCCGTTCATACGAAGAAGAGTCGCAAGACGGTCGGGCGGATTTGTGCCGCGAGCTTTTTGTTTGCGCAGCGACAAATAGGACGAAAAAAGCAGGACGACGCCAAAGATGATGGAGATTGCCGCAGGAGAAACAGATGCGACAACGAAAGCGCCGAGCACAGCGCCGAGCGTAGTGGCCACTTCGAGAAACATTCCTATACGGACGTTGGAATATCCTTCGCGAACATATGCAGCCGCTGCGCCGGAAGACGTGGCGATAACGGAAATCAGCGATGCGCCCGAGGCATAGTGGATATTCACCTTAAAAACAAGAACAAGGAGGGGCACGATGACGATTCCGCCGCCGAGGCCCGTGAGCGAGCCGAGAAGTCCCGCGCCGAAAGCGCAGATGAGGATCAGAAGAGTAAAAAGAAGAACGGTCATGCGAGAACGCGATCCGAAGCCAAGCAGAGCAGAGGTTTCGAAGAAAGGCGCGGGGGGCGGCTGCCGAACGTCATCAAATGCAAGACTCGCACATTAGACACGCTGCCGCAATGGATTTACGCGAGGCGAAGAACACGCGGAGGTGATGAGATGTATGGCCGGATTCGACTAATGAGAATTATCGAAAGGTCGCGGCGGGGCTGCGGTTTTGCACTTTTCATTCGCGGGATGCTGCGTTATCGTCGAACGAATGGTTGATATTCACTGCCACATTCTTCCCGGCTTCGATGACGGTTCGGATTCGATAGAAACTTCGCTGCAGATGGCGGAAATGGCCATTGCCGATGGCGTGACGCATATTGTTGGCACGCCGCATGCGAATAGTGAATACGATTTTCTTCCTGAACTTGTGCGAGCGCGGCGGGACGAACTGCAATCGCGGCTCGGGGAGCGCGTTTCGATACTGAGCGGATGCGATTTTCATTTGAGCTTTGAGAATGTGAATACGCTTCGCAGCGATCCACGGCGATTCACGCTGAATCAAGGCGAATATTTACTGGTTGAGTTTGCAGATTTTTCAATCCCGGCATCGCTGGACCAAACACTGCATGAATTGCAGTTGCTCGGTCTGCATCCGATCATCACGCATCCAGAGCGCAATCCGCTGATTCGTTCGCAGTGGGACCGGTTGTGGGGCTGGCTGCGGCAGGGTTGTTACGTTCAAGTGACGGCACAATCGATTACTGGAGGATTCGGGCGCAGAGCAAAGCAAGCTGCAGAGTTGCTGCTGGATGCGAACGCGGTGCATTTTGTTGCAAGCGATGCTCACAACGTGACAACACGTCCCCTGCGGTTGAAGGCAGCGTTCGATGCGGTTACAGAGAGCCGCGGCGAGAAGGTGGCGCGGGCTCTTTTCGAATCCAATCCGCGCGCAGCGGTAGAGAGCGGAGCTCTGGAGTATGTTCCAGAGCCCGGGGATTGGAAAAAAACACAGGAAGATATGGAATTGGATTCCAGTCCACCACGCAAGCGCTTCTGGTTTTTCTAGCCTGTTCGCCGGGACAGGTTCTTCGCACGAAAAAGCCCGCCGTGCTGACGGCCTAATGATTTTGCGATTTCGATATGCTTGTGTTGGGGTTCGCCTTTTCACGGAGCACAGCAGCTATGCTCAAATGCCCGAACTGCGGATACAAGCAATCCAGCGGCGATCGATGCGAGAAATGCTCGTCGCTGTTTTCGTACTACTCGCCAGCGCAAACGCAGCCAAAGAGTTCGAGGTATGAGAGTGGAACTCCCCTACCTGTAGGGAATGAGAAGAGCAGCGAAGGGTTTTTTGTCTCATGGCAGACGGCATATCGAATTGCAAGCGGGACATGTTTAGGATTACTGATAATCGTGCTGCTGCTGATTTTTCATAAATCGCCGCCACCAAAAGTTTCGATTAACCCGCAAGCTGCCGCAAGTGCTTCGTCGAAAATCTCTCAGGCGCAGGCTGCGGCACAGCAGAATCAGCCGCATCAGGTGACGCTGAATTCGACGGAACTGAATTCGTATCTGAATTCGAACTTGCAGTTACAAAATGAGGGAGCGAAGCCTGATGCAACGAGCGCGAATCCTGAAACAACGGGTGTGCAGCCAGAAGCAACGAGCGCTCCGGCGACGGTGCCGGACGCTGCAAATTCCGGAGCGACAAGTACAAGCAGCAGTGCAGATGCATCGAACGCTGCTGCAGAACCCACGATTGACGAAGTACAGTCGGCGGTGAAAGACGTGAAAGTGGATTTAGTGGGTGATCTGGTGAAGGCCTACGTGGTGTTCGATTTTCACGGTAAGGACATGTCGTTGGAACTGGATGGACATCTTTCTTCATCGGATGGCTACCTGCATTTTGAGCCTACGGCTGGAGAGCTCGGCTCGCTGCCGCTGCCACAATCGGTGCTCGATGCGGCGGTGGACAAACTGATGTCGTCGCCAGAGAATCGCGAAAAGCTGCGACTGCCGGCGGGCGTCAGCAGCATAAAAATTGTGAATGGGCAAGTGGTTGTTAACTAGCGTCCACCGCGAATGTTCGCGGAGCCTTTCCGTTTTTCTACGAAAATAATTCGAGAATTTCTTCGTAGCGCTTAAAAGGCGGTATGAGATAGGCGCCGGGCATTTCGCTGCGTGCCCAAGCGAGCATGCGGCGAGCCAGCTCGAATCCGCGATCACGTGCGGACGCGCCGGCGGATTCCATTTCTTTCAGCGTGGCTTCCGGAATCAAGATGCCGGGGACTTCATTATTCAGGCGCACCGCTTGTTTGTAACTGGTGAGGGGCCAAAGGCCGACGAGAACAGGGATGGGCGATTTTCCGCCGATTTTTTTCAGAAATGCGTGCCAGTGCTGGGGATCGAAAATCGGCTGAGTCATGGCGAAGTGCGCGCCGGCTTCGACTTTGGCAAAGAATCGGCGGATTTCCTCTTCGAGATCGTCAGCGACGGGATTCACGGCAACGCCGATGGTGAAATTCGTGGCTCCGCCAAGATTTTTTCCAGCCCAGTCGGTTCCTTGATTGAGGCGAGTGAGAACCTTCACCAGCCCCGTGGAGTCGACCTCATAGACGCCGCTGGTTTCGGGATGATCGCCTAGCGAGGGTGGATCGCCGGTGATGGCGAGCACGTTGCGCACGCCTCCGACAGACCATGCGCCGAGGAGCATCGCCTGCAAACCGATGATATTGGCATCCCGCGTGGTGAGATGCGGGATGGTTTCGATTCCGTGAGCTTCGAGCGCACCGGCGAGCATCAACGCGTCCATGCCGACACGCGCCAGAGTACCGCTGTTGATGTCAATCACATCGACGCAGCCGGAGGCGGTGACGCGCTTCACCTGATCGAGGATGCGATCGACGCTGGTTCCCTTCGGCGGATCGATTTCGACGGAAATCGCGAATTTGCCGGATTGGATTTTGCGCCAGAACTGGCTTTCTGGCTCGCGGGTTGCGAGCCGGCGGTTTTTTTCGCGTGGCTCGAGGGTTTCCCCGGCAATGCCAGCGCTGGAAACATGAGCGGCGCTGGATGGGCGCAGATTCTTGACTGCATCGACCATGGCGCGAACGTGCTCGGGAGTGCTGCCGCAGCAGCCTCCGAGGATGCGGACGCCGAGCGCGGCAGCATCCCGCGCAAAATCCGCAAAGTATTCGGGCGATGATTTCGGGTAAACGATGCGGTCGCCGATGCGCTTTGGAAATCCGGCGTTGGGCATCGCGCTCAGCGGAACACCGGAATCGCGCAGAGAATTCGCGAGTTCGTTGAGAATCGGAAGGAGAAGCTGCGGGCCGATGGTACAATTTGCGCCGATGGCTTGAACGTCTTTTGTTCTGAGTTTTGCCACGGCATCCTCGGGTCGAGCGCCGTCGAAGGCGCTGCCTTCTTCAGAAAAGGTGAGCTGGGCGACAATGGGCGATTTGGAGAAAGAACGGATTGCGTCAATCGCGCAGAGAAGCTCATCGAGCGAGCCAAAGGTTTCGAGGATAAAAAAATCGACGCCGCGTTCCTCGAGAGCAAGAGCCTGTTCGCGAAAAATCTCGCGAATCTCTTCCGGCGGAAGCTGTTTGGCCTGGCGCTGAGTTCCGAGCGGACCTATGGAGCCGGCGATGAGGACTTCATGGCGTGAAGCTTCGCGCGCCTCGCGCGCGAGTTTTACTCCACGATGATTGAGTTGGGCGACGCGATCGCCGAGGCCGATGGCCGAGAGTTTATGGCGGTTCGCGCCGAAGGTATTCGTTTCGAGAATTTGCGCGCCCGCTTCGAGATAAGCCTGATGCACGCGGAAGACGGCCTCGGGCTGGGTGGAATTTAGCTCGTCGAGGCAACGCTGCGGGCCGAGAATCTCGTAGAGCATGGAGCCCATGGCTCCATCGCCAACGAGGATAAAATTGCTGAGGCGCTCGTTGAATTCTTGAATCTTCATTTTTGGGCTGCGCTCGTGAGGAGCGGCGAATCTCCTTAGAAAAAGGGAACAGAAAGTATAGCATTGGCGAGCCGTGCGGCTGGGCTTTCGCCTGTGATAGCGCAGAATGGACGCGGCAGGATTGTTGGTAAGGAGGAAGAATCATGAACGCAAGAATGATCAACTCCATGTTGGGGCGGACGGTCGTGCGAGCCACTGTTGCTGTTGTGGCGGGCGCGTTCTTGTTGGCAGCGGGAGCGGCGCTGGGAGAGCACCGAGCGGAGAGTCTGGCACAGATGCGTGCGGCTGGGCCGAATGATGCGGAGCATGCGATATTGGCGAAGCTCGCGGGGAATTATGACAGGGTCATAAAATTTGTGGGGCAGACAGGAGCGATGGCGCAGCCATCTTCGGGAACTTGCACGTTTTCTTTGGAACTTGGTGGGCGATTCATCGTGGAGAAAAGCCATGACGTGGTATTTGGGCGGCCCGTCGACGGACTGCGCATTTACGGGTACAACGACGCGACAAAGGAATATGAGATGGCGCGGATGTACACGATGTCGAATGCGATCACGCTGATGAAGGGCACGAGCAGCGACGAAGGTAAAACGATTGATTATGTTGGCGAAGCGACGGGGATGAGGGCGGCGGGAGCGGCGCCGTTGCGAGCGAAATTCGTGCGGGTGGACGCGGACCAGTTCACGGTGACGATGTCGACGACGGACGCGAGCGGAAAAGATATGCCGTTCCAGGAGACGATTTACACGAGGAAAAAGTAGCGTGCCACTGGCCGCCCGCCGGACATGGCAGAACAAATCAAGATTGACTCGAATTCGCATAACATCTGGATCGTTGCCGTTGCTGCGGCGGCAATCGTTTTTCACGCCATATTCACGGTTCTCGCCGGTCCGAGCCAGCTGACGTTTCTCAGCGGCGGCAGCGATGCACCTGCTTATTCGCTGCTCGCCTCGAATTTGCTGCATCACCGAGGCTTTGCCTATGCAGGGCAGCCGACGGCCCTGCGACCTCCAGGGTACCCGCTGTTTTTGGCGGCGATGAAATTGATTTTCGGCCGCTGGTGGATTTTGGCGACGCGATGGCTGCAATTCTTGATCTGCATCGCCACGGCGTGGTTGTGCGGGCGTGCTGCGAAGGTGCTTTTTGACGATTTGGCCGCGGACGTGGCTTTCGTGATTGCTCTTCTGATGCCCACGCAAATTTTCGCCAGCGTTCAAATTCTCTCCGAATGCGTGGCTACTTTTTGGGTGGCCCTTTTCCTCTTTTGTCTTGTTCGCGAAATGAGACTTCCGGCAGCGAAAAATGAGATAGGAATGGGTGTTTCGGCCGGCGTTGCTACGATGATTCGATTCAATTCAGCGGCTTTGCCATTGATCGGCGCGCTTGCGATTTTCCGGCGCCCGGGAAAGAGGCGCTGGATCGCTTACACCGGCGTCCTGGTAATTCCTCTAATTCTGGTTACTCCGTGGCTCATCCGCAACATGATGGTCTTTCATCATCAGGTATTCTTTTCCACGCAGAGTGGAGTAAACGCTGTGCAGGGAGTGCTTACTCCGGAAGGGCGCACGCAATTCGGGGACACGCAAAGGCTGCGTCACGCTGTTGGGTGGGTGCTGAGCGACGTGGAAACCAACGATCCATCACGTTTGGCATTGCCTTCCGAAGCTGTTTTGAATAAGGAGTGCTGGAAAGTTGTTCCTGGGCTCTGGGAAGGGCGAACCTGGGGTACGCTGCCTTTGTTGGGCAAGAAGTTGTCGGATTTCTGGCTGAGCACGGATCAGGTTTTCGATACGAGCGGTCTTTCACGCAATTCCAGGTTGATTCGCCTCGCAGGCGTAGAGATGTACTGGATTGCGCTAGTTCTCGCCATCTTCGGATGGATTCTGCTCAGACGGAGGTGGCCAGCAGCGGGAAACATACTCCTCGCGTATGCGGTAATTTACACAACTTTGCACTTACCCTTGGTGATGAGTACGCGCATCCGGTTTCCGCTGATGGATCCGTTAGTGGCTTCCCTTGCCGCAGGAGTTATCAGCACTGTTTTCCGTGAGCGCTTGTCTCTACCTGCGAGCTGTCGTCATTCAGAAGGCGGTAAAACCTAGCGAGGATGCTTGCAACTCCACGCCTACTCGAGTTTTTCGGCGATGGCGAGGAGTTTCGTGACGGTATTCCAGTTGCGTCCGGTGATGGGGACTTTCATGACGCGGTCGATGGTGGACCAAGCCAAATCGGCGCGGCCGACGCCATTGGGAAAATAGATATAAAGCTCGCGAGGTGTGAAGTGGACTTCCTCGGGGCCGGTGGCGATGGCGCGAAGTTTGGCGCAGGCTTCTGGTCCCGGCTGCTGTGCCATAAAACCAACGAGAAATTTGCTGTGATCGATGTTGCGGCGCTTGGCGAACGGGTTGCGCGCGATGACCTCGCGCAGTTCATCGGCTGCTCGGTGAATGACGCTCGGGCGGAAGCCGAATTTGCGTTCAATAGCGTTCTCGATGCGTTCGGGAAGAGCGGCGAGGTTGCGCTCGCGAGTGCAAAAGACGACGTTGCCGCTATTAATATAGGTTTGGCAGCCGGTGAATTTGAGCGATTCGTAAAGAGCGCGAAGGGAATCCATTTTGATCTGATTGCGCCCGGTGACGTTGACGCCGCGTAGCAGGGAGATGATAGTGGGCATGGCTAACGCGAAGGTGGCTCTCCGCCGACCAGATGTAAGGCGTCTTCGTAGTCTGCGCCAAAGTTCACGTGTGTAATTTCACTAAGTCGGTACTTCGTCGTTCCGGATTCCCACTTTGCTCCTAGGCCGATTTCTCGCAATGTGACGTAACCGTTTTTCACGTTACTCACGCTTCCGATCCAACAAACATCAGGGTCAACTTGCTCGCGGTGAATCGTCACCAATGGATAGAGTTGACTGGCCGATGAGAGCAGCTTGTCGATGCTCGCGAGGCTTATGCTTGGCTTCTTAGGCTTCCGTTCACCTCGTTTCTTCAGAGCGGCCTCTACGAACGCAGCATACGGATCCTGCTTCAAGTCTTTTACGTCGCGGATGCGAAAGCACTCGAATCCGTCGAACTGGAGGCGATCGCTGACAAGCGCGAGAAGAAAAAAGTGCGGGACGACATCAAGGACGTAACCGTGGATGGTCGACTTCTCAAATCGCCGGTTGAATCGAACAAACTGTCCCTTGCGCATCGCTTGCAATAGCTGAGACGCAGTGCTCTTGGTTGCTACCATTAGCGTTTTTGTTCCATGAGGCCGGCGATGGTGTCCATGAGATCGAACTTGGTGAGGATTTCGAATTTGCCGCTGGACATTTCGACGAAAACGGCGGGGCCTTCGCGGCTAAGAAGCTGAGTGACGCGTTCGACGGGGGCGTCGCTGGGAACGCGCGGAAGTGCCGAGCCCATGACTTCGCGGATGACGAGCTTGCGAAGGTCTTTGCCTTGAAGCGCGAGATTTAGGATTTGATCTTCGTAAATTGTGCCGATGGGATTGTCTTCTTCAAAGACGGGGAGTTGAGAAATGTCCTGCTGCTGCATGGTGTGGAGCGCGTGGAAAACGGTCTGATATGGGCGTGCGACGATGAGTTCGCGATGCTTGCCATTTTGCGCTTTGACGCGGACAACGTCGGCGGCGCAGAGAGGGACTTCGGCTTCGACGTAGCCGTGCTCGCGCATCCAGCCGTCGTTGTAGACTTTGCTGAGATAGCGCATGCCCGTATCGGGGAGAAATGCGACAACGCAGTCGTCTTTTTTCAGTTCGCGCGCGAGGCGCAAGGCGGCAGAGAGGCAGCCGCCTCCTGAGCCGCCGGTGAAAATGCCTTCCTGCTTGGCGAGGCGGCGCGCCCAGACGAAACATTCTTCGTCGGTGACTTGAAGAACGTCGTCGAGAACATCGAAGTGCATGGTGGAAGGAAAAATATCTTCGCCGATGCCTTCGACCACGTAGGTTTTGGCCTTGCCAACTTTTCCCGTTTTCACGAATTCATAATAGAGCGAGCCGACGGGATCTACACCGATGACTTTGACGGCAGGATTTTTTCCCTTGAGGAATTTGCCGGCGCCGCTGATGGTTCCTCCCGTGCCCATAGCGCAGACGAAATGCGTGATTTTTCCTTCGGTGTCTTTCCAGATTTCCGGGCCAGTAGTGCGGTAATGCGCGTCAGGATTCATCGGATTTTCATATTGGTTGGGATAGAAGGAATTGGGAATTTCGCGTGCGAGTTTCTTGGCGACGGAGTAGTAGCTGCGCGGGTCGTCGGGTTCTACGGCGGTAGGGCAGACGATGACCTCAGCGCCGAAGGCTTTGAGCAGGTCAATTTTTTCGCGGGATTGTTTGTCCGTGATGGTGAAGACGATTTTGTATCCGCGAACGGCGGCAACAAGCGCGAGGCCCATGCCGGTGTTACCGGAAGTGCCTTCGATGATTGTACCGCCGGGCTTGAGCAGGCCTTTGCGTTCTGCTTCATCAATCATCCAGACGCCGATGCGATCTTTGACAGAGCCGCCGGGATTCAGATAGTCGGCTTTCACGTAGATGGCGGGCTGAATATCGTGAGTCAAGCGATGAAGGCGAATCAGCGGCGTGTTGCCGATGGCCTCAAGGATGTTTTGGCAGAGCATTTGGAGCGGCGACCTCGAATTGGGCTAGAGGAAGATTACGGAGTTTGAGAAGGGAAGTCCAGAAGGCCCATGTATAGTATTTCTAAAAGAGATTGAACGTGACTGGAGGCAAGAAGGTGACAAGACAAAACATTTCGAGTGGGACACCGTGGGAGCCGTTGGTGGGATATTCGCGGGCGGTGAGAGTGGGCGCGCAGATATGGGTTTCAGGAACGACGGCGACGGATGCGAAAGGTGAGCTCATTGGCAAAGGCGATGTGCGCGCGCAGACGGTACAGATTCTGAAGAATATTGAGGCGGCCCTGGCGAAGGCGGGCGCAAAGATGGAGCATGTGGTACGGACGCGGATTTTCGTCAAAGATATTTCGCAATGGGAAGTGATTGGGCGCGCGCATGGGGAAGTGTTCGGGAAAATTCGGCCGGCGTGCTCGATGGTGGAAGTGACAGGGTTAGTTTCGCCGGATATGCTGCTGGAAATCGAGGCGGATGCGGTGGTGACGGAGTGAGAATGGCTATTGGCTGATCAGCGCGTGCGTTTCGAAGAGGGAATTGCGATACAATTAGAGGGTAATGGGTGACGAGTCGCGGGAAGAAATGCTGCGGGATGAAATTCCACAGGAAGGCAGGCCACAAGGACTGGTTCGCTTAGGCGGAGGGGAGGTTTTCAGCCGCGTTGCAATCACCTTGCTCGTGTTGTGTTCGATCGCCATCGGTTGCGCGGCGGGCCTGCTCTTCGTGTACAACAGCGATTTGCCGCAGATTCAGGAGCTGGAAAATTACCGTCCGGATGTTGTGACGGAAGTTTACGCCGACGATGGGAGCTCAATCGGGACATTTGCGCTGCAGCGGCGGATTCTGCTGGCGTACGATCAAATTCCGCAAATTCTTCGAGACGCGATTATTTCCACGGAAGACCGGCATTTTATGGAGCATTGGGGAGTGGATTTCCCTCGCGTCGCAGAGGCAGCGTGGGAGGACATTGTGCATCGGCGGATTGTGCAGGGCGCGAGCACGATCACAATGCAGCTTGCGGGCGGACTATTTCTGAACCGGTCGGATCGGAGTTTTCGACGAAAAATTGAAGAGGCGATGCTTGCGATTCAAATCGAGCGGCATTACACGAAGCAGCAGATTTTCACGATGTACTGCAATCAGGTTTACCTCGGCAGTGGAAATTACGGATTTGAAGCGGCATCAGAGTCGTACTTTGGCAAGCCGGTTAGTCAACTGACTTTGCCGGAGGCGGCGCTGCTGGCGGCGATTATTCGCGGGCCGATTTATTCGCCGGTGCTGTATCCGAAACGGGCGCTGGCGCGGCGCAATCTGGTGCTGGATTTGATGGCAGAGAATGGAAAAATCAGCAAAGCGGAAGCGAGGGCCGCGCAGCAGGCGCCACTCGGACTGAATCTCACCTATCCGCAAAACAGCACAGTCGCGCCATATTTTGTCGAGGAGATCCGGCAGAAGCTCGAAGGAGAGTTTGGACCTGAGGCGGTGCATCAGGAGGGTTTGCGCGCGTACACGACGCTGAACACGGCGATGCAGCGCGCGGCGGTACAAGCGTTGCGCGACGGTTTGCACGCCTATGACCGGCGTCATGGATGGCGTGGCAACCTGCCAAACATTTTCCACGATCATTTGGGAACGCTGCGCACTTACGAATCGCCGGATTGGCGCGAGCCAGTTGAGGCGGGCGAGTACGTCACAGGATTGATTACTGCGGTAGATCGAACCGCGGCGGTAGCGAAAATTGGGCCCTATCGCGCCGTAATTACGACGCCGGATTTTGCATGGACGGGCGAGAAATCGCCGGAGCAGCTTCTGCAAATCGGCGATTTGGCGAATCTGCACATCGACAGCGTGAAGGGAAGCACGGTGAAAGTGCAACTGGAGCAAGTCCCGGCGGCGCAGGCCGCGTTGCTCGCAATTGATAATGCTACTGGTGAAATCAAGGCTATGGTTGGCGGGTACGATTTCGACGAATCGAAATATAACCGCGCAGTGCAGGCGATGCGGCAGACGGGGAGTTCGTTCAAAGTGTATGTTTATGCCACAGCGCTCGAGGATGGCATGACACCATTTGACACCGTGCTGGATGAGCCGGTGACATATGTAAGCGGTGGCAAGGAGTGGTCGCCGCACGACTACGATAATCGGTTTCAGGGGCGGATCAGCCTGCGAAGAGCGCTTGCGGACTCATTGAACGTGCCGGCGGTGCGATTGTTGGATCAGGTGGGAATCGCAAACGTGATTGCAAATGCGCGGCTGTTTGGAATCACGAGTCCGTTGCCCCCGTATCTGCCGCTGGCGTTAGGCGCTGCGGATTTGACGCTGCTGGAACACACGTCTGCGTTCACCGTTTTTCCAGATGACGGGATTCACATTCAGGCGCACATGATCCGGAGAGTCACTTCATACGATGGTGCAACGCTCGAGGAGACTCGGCCGACGGTCACCGATGTGCTGCCGCCAGATGTGGCGCGCACGATGGTTTCGATGCTGGAGGATGTGGTGCACTTCGGCACGGGAGTGCGCGCGCAGGCTCTGGGCCGGCCTTCGGCGGGAAAAACGGGCACGACGAACGATTTCACGGATGCGTGGTACATCGGGTTTACGCCGAAGATTACGGCAGGCGTCTGGGTTGGGTTTGACGATCCTAAGGAGTCGCTCGGTCCGAAGGAAACGGGTGCGCGTGTGGCTTTACCGATTTGGTTGGAGTTCATGGAGCAGGCCAGCAAGGGAATGCCGGCGGAGAATTTTCCAAATGTTACTTCACTCGAAGAGCTGGCGAAGAATGCGCATGAGGATGTGGACGTGCCGGATACGGCGCCGCCGCTGGATCTTTCGGAACAGGGGATGTCTGATGCGGGGGTACCTGCCAGTGGGGGTGAGCCGACAAAGGATGTGGAATCGTCTGGCTCACAGCAATTTGGTGCGGGAGAACATTTGATGGGCGACAAGCCGGTAATCCCTAAGCCGGAGAACAGGCCTCTTGCCGGCGATAAATCTCCCCAGAGTAAGCCAGCAGCAGCCCCCAAACCGCCAGCGAAAGCGACGAGCAAGCCCAACACGGCGCCAGCGGTTCATTAAACAAATCGATCGTCAAGTGCGTATTCTTCTTCAGCGACCGCTGTGCGGAGGGCTGGCCGAAGTCTTCGGAGGAGGTAAAATGTGGCGAGATTGTGCGCTAAAGATTGCTTTGGTGCTGATTGGATTGCTCTTTGTGGCAGGCATCTACCCACTGCTCTTGTTTTTCAACCACGAGGCAGCGCTTGCGATGATGCTTAGCCTTTATGTAACGCTCGGCGTCTTCTTGCTGCTCGCGGTCCGTAATCCATCAGCAAACCGCAGCTTGATTGCGTTTACCGCATGGTCGAGCTTTGCGCATGCCGCTGTTATGGGAGTGCAGGCGCTGCGAGGCTTTGTTGAGCATAGTGAGCTGTGGGGCGTGCTTGCCTTGATCGTTATCGGAATTGTTCTGACTGCGCTAGCACCGGCGAAGCAATTGGCCGGGCAGCACGCCGCAGCGGTTGAGCGCAGGCCGGCGATCTGAATCAGGAGCCGTTCGAACATATGCGATGTTCAGAATGGCTGCCAGCCTTTCGGCCTCAGAATCGATTGAGAGCCGTCCCCGCGGATGAGTTTCAAACTTGCCTCCCGAGTGATTTCGCCGATTTGGGTGATGCGCATGCGACGCGCGAGATGACGGAGACGGTTCGCGGAACCGGGGTTTGCTGTAAAGAGCAGGCCATAATCTTCGCCGCCATTTAACGCGAGGGAGACGGAGTCAATTCCTCGCGGTAGGAGGGAGGGTGAAACCTTGACGATGGGGAGCTGGTGGACGTAGATACGGGCGCCAACGCGGCTTGCGGCGCAGAGACGCCCCAAATCAGTCGAGAGGCCGTCGGAAACATCCATCATGGCCGTTGGGATGCGTTGGCGGGCGAGCGACTGGGCGAGTTTGATTGGAATTCTGGGATAAAGGTGCGGACGAGTAAGCTTTTGGAGATCTCGCCTGCGAGCCATGCCTCGGAGCATGACTTCGAGCCCCAATTGAGCTGCGCCGAGGATACCCGTGACGTAAACGAGGTCGCCGGGCCGAGCAGCGGAGCGAGGAATCGCGTGCCCGGATGCAATTTCGCCGATGACCGTAATGCAAATTGTGACGGAGGATGAGCGCGACGTGTCGCCGCCAATCAGTCGCATGCCGAATTCGCGGCAGGCGCGGGACATGCCAACGGCGAAGCGGCGCAGCCATTTTCGCGTTTTACTGGCGGGCAGGGCGAGCGCTAGAAGAAAATAGCGGGGGCACGATCCCATGGCCGCCAGATCACTGGTGGCACGGGCAAGCGTTTTATAGCCGATGGATTCGGGCGGGTAGTTTGACAGGAAGTGAACACCTTCAAGGCTTGAGTCGCAACTGACGACCCATTCGGTCCGCGCATTAGGGTGGAGTACTGCGGCATCGTCTCCGATCCCGACCGGCAAGGCGCCTCGAAACGACTTATCTTCATGAGAGGGAATGGCTTGGCGGAGAAATTCGATGATCGTATTTTCCCTGTCCTTTTGACCAGTTGTATTTGGCTCTGTCACGGAATATAACTATATACTATACAGAGATAGCTTCGCCTGCCGGATTATAGGTGTCCGGAAGACGAAATGGCAGCCCAGCCCTGGAAGAGGAATATTTGGTTGACTCTTCAGGGGGCAGCACTTATAGTCGCGGCCAGTTTCGGACCGAGTCTCGCGGTTCAAACGATATCGGGCAACGCGCAGACCGCTTATTTGGGGCCAGCGGTCATTTGGTCCAGCGCAAAGAACAAGTTCAGAATTTGAGTGCGCACTATGCGACGTAAATATTACACATTTTTTGTTGCTTCGACGAATTCGGGGAAGATGCGCCGAATGCGCATCCCGCATTATGCATTGCATCTAGTGGTCCTGTTGGCGCTGGTTGGCGGCGTGACCGTACTTGTGGCGCTGGGGTCCTACTCGCGGATGCTATGGAAAGCAACGGCCTACAACTCTTTGCTCAATGATCAACACGTGTTGAAGCAGCAGTATCGGGATCTGCAGACGCAAGTGAAGGATGCAAACGAGCGGCTTAATTCACTGCAGTCGTTGGCCAGCGAAGTGGCGGTAGCCTACGGTTTGACGCGAGTGCCGGATACACCGTTCACGCTGGAGAATACGACGGCCGAATCGGATGCGACCTATCAGGATACGCTCGATCAGTTCAATTTTCTCGAACAGAACTCCGAGGCAGTCATGCTGGCGTCGACGGGAACAACGCGATTGCTGCCGGGGCTGAAGCTATTGAATGCTCCGTTCATTCCATCATTGTGGCCGGTGATGGGGCGGATTACGAGCCGGTTCGGCGAGCGGCTGGATCCTTTTGGCGGAGAAGGTGAATTTCACACGGGATTGGATATCGCTTCGCATTACGGAGACGACGTTAGGGCTGCGGCGGACGGCGTTGTCGTATGGACGGGAACGCGAGAAGGATATGGCCGCGTTGTGATTATCGATCACGGATTTGGAATTACGACATGGTACGCGCACCTCTCGGCCTATGACACGCAGGAGGGCATGCGCGTGAAGCGCGGCGACGTGATTGCGCAGGAAGGCGACAGCGGACGGGCGACTGCTGCGCACCTTCACTTTGAAGTGCGGATCAATAATGCGCCGGTGAATCCTTGGCCGTACCTGCATCAGGCGGATGCAGGTGGGACGGTTTCCGGCGGAGGATAAATTCAGTGGGAGTGGCCGGGTCTGCGTGGGTTGTCCTCAGGGCTTTCTTCTAATCCTCTCGAACAATCTGCTTCATTGGGGCGTCACGGACTTCGCACCGGGAACGCGGCGTGAAGCATCTGCGAGGTGACTTGGAGTCGTAAGTCGACCAGATGGTCATCGTGAGAAATGTCAGCAGCCTTCAGCAAAGCATCGAGCGCCGGCCACTGCGGGCCGATTTGCTGTTGAGCTTTCGGATCGGCGAGGGCGGCGCGACCCATCCAGATTAAGCCTTGCAAGGCAGTGGACAGTTGGATTGCGTCTAACGTGGAATCGCATTCGGCCGAGGCGAACAGCTTCAAGTCGTTAGAGGAGGGACGTCCTGAAATGGAGATCGCATGGATGCTGCGAAGCAGGCGTGCGAGTTGTGTGGAGTGGGACAAGTCGATGTTGAGATCCTTGGGCAGATCCTCGGTGCGCATTACGCCATATATGGGAGCGCCGGAAATGCGCGCGATGCGTGCGGACATTTGCGGATCCAAGCGATGCGGATTCGGCGAACCAAGGACCTGCGAGAGAGCCGGACCGTCGGCCAGGGCGATTTCGTCCGGCGCAAGGAAGGTGAAGCGGACGAGGCGAGAGGATCCTTGTTCGCGGACTTCGTATATCTTCTGACCGTGAGATTTGACGAGGCGGCCGTCGCGCAGAGCATAGTGTTCAATTTTGGCTTCATCAAAACGGCCCTGAGCCAGGGCAAGCACGGATGTGGGCGATGTTTGGGGCCACAGCGCGACCGCAGCGCGATCGAGATCGCGAGAATAGTCGAACCCTGTGTCGCGAACAAACTCTGTGTACGCCGGGTCTTTGGCGGAGTTCGGCGCAAGGGTGGATAATTCATTCGCAAAGGACGAAGATCGGAGCGCTGCGAGGTCGAGGAAAATCACCCCTGAGGCGCTGGCGGGCAGCTGATGAACCAGGTCGAGAGCTGGCGCTGACGAGGAAGCAGAAGGTTCACTCGCAGGGACATTGGAAGTTTCAGGCGAGGGCGCATCGAACGCCTGCCGTTGCTTTACGACTTCATGGTGGTGAATCGCGACGAAGGCAACCAACGCGGCGATACACGCAACGAAGAATATGGTCAGTGCGCGCTTCAATCGATTATCCCAGACTACTTTCCGAGTATAAATTTGCATCGAAATAGTGTAAAGTTGGGGTCGCGGTGCCAATCACAAGAATTGTGGCATGGGCCGTGCTTTGTTTATTGAAGCGCTTGCAATTTTAATGCCTGCGTGATAATTTCGTCAGGTTTGCTTGTGCTGGCGTAGCTCAGCTGGTAGAGCATCTGATTTGTAATCAGAGGGTCGGGGGTTCAATTCCCTCCGCCAGCTGAATTTTGAGGGTCGGGATTTTGGGTTTGGATCAGACGGATTCCTCGCACTAGAAACGAACGGGCTGGTGTCTTCGGACACGAGCCCTTTCTGCATTACAAAGTGCCCCGTTTGGGACGAGCGTGTCAAGTCCCGTAGGTTCGCGGGACGGGTGGGTGAGTGGCTAAAACCAGCAGACTGTAAATCTGCCGCTCCTTGCGGGCTACGGAGGTTCGAATCCTCCCCCGTCCACCATTGTGCCGCGAGAGCTGAGAAAGCGCTAGAGCAGTAGCGCGATTCGACTTCGACAGACCTGAAAGTTGTAGTCAAAAAGACGAGCGACTTGCGCGGGAGCGAACCGAGCCTGGGTAGCTCAGTTGGTAGAGCGCGTCCTTGGTAAGGACGAGGTCACCGGTTCAATCCCGGTCCCAGGCTCCAGTTTTGCGGGATGCGTTTGAGGAAGTAGGTTGTGGCTGGGCGGGGGTAACTCAGGGGTAGAGTCTCTGCCTTCCAAGCAGATGGTCGCGGGTTCGAATCCCGTCCCCCGCTCCATCAAATAGGCGGGAAGCCGGACAAGAAACTTGAGTGAGGGTTAGGCGATGGCGAAGGAAAAATTCGAGCGCAGCAAGCCGCACCTGAATATCGGGACGATCGGGCACATCGATCACGGGAAGACCACATTGACGGCGGCGATCACCAAGGTGCTGTCAAAGAACAACCCCAAAGTGCAGTTTCGGGCGTTTGATTCGATTGACAACGCGCCGGAAGAGCGCGAGCGCGGAATCACCATCGCGGT
>JASHRN010000204.1 GCA_030037335.1 Candidatus Acidiferrales bacterium
CTTGAAGAGCAGGAGATAGCTCGTGGACAGGACTCCCAGACCAGAAAAAGCGAGAATCGAGGCAAGCAGAATGAGGATAGCGCCAGGCCAATTCGCCCCGCGCAGCGAAAAGCCGAATAGCAAAACTCCCCAGGCGAGATAAACAACTGTTCTTAGAATTGTCGCAAAGAAGGGATAAACCAGGGAGCCGGCAAGCATGGCGGGCAGCGAAGTTTGGGTGACGAGGAGGGCTTCGAGAGTGCGATTCTGGCGAGCATCTTCCAGCGATTTATCGAAGGAATCGAGGGCAACGCCGAGATAATCGAAAAGCGCGAAGCCAATCAGGGCAAAGGCGAAATAGCTTCCGCCCTGCGGAAGCGCGCGTGTGAGTTCGGGGCTTTGAACAAAACGAGAGAGAAAATAGAAAGTGGCGACGCCGAAGAGCGCTTCAAAAACCTGCAAGATGAAAGCGCCGCGATAGGCTTGGGCGATTCGGAAGTCGCGGAGAAAAAAAACGTAAAGCTTTCGGAAAATGCGACGAAGACTCATGTTTTCGAATCGGCCTCCGAATGCGGAGGAGCGAGGATGCGAATAGCATCCTCGAGCCGAGCTGTTTTCGTTGAACGGCACAGATTCTTTGCGGTATCCAATGCGCGGATTTCTCCGCGGTCGAGCAGAAGGATGCGGTCAGAGAGCTCCTCGATTTCGGCTACGGAATGCGAGGCAAATAAGAGAGTGGCGTTGTACCGGCCGAGAATTTCAGTTTTCAGGAAGCGTCGGAAGTCCGCGGCAGCAAGAGGATCGAGGCTTCGCGTAGGTTCGTCGAGAAGAAGGATTGAGGGAGAATGAATAAGCGCGCGAGCGAGACCGAGCCGCTGGAGCATGCCGGTGGAGTAGGTCCGTGCCTGGCGATCGAGAGAGTCCATCCGGAGGAGATCGGCAAGTTCTCCGATCCGGCGTGCGGCTTGAGCGCGCGAGAGATTGTTGAGGGTTGCAAAGAGGGCAAGGTTGTCGCGGCCGGTCAGGCGGCCATAAAAACCCTCTTCGATACCTGTGTCATAGCCGATGTGCTTGCGGGCTGCGGCCGGGTCGCGGAGAGCGTCCTCGCCGGCGATTTCAACTCGTCCGCACGACGGAACAAGCAGCGTGGCAAGCACGCGGAGCAGCGTCGATTTGCCTGCTCCATTTTCGCCCATCAGGGCGACGGCCTCTCCGGACTGGACAGAAAAGGAAATTCTGCCGAGCGCGCGCAACGTTTGCCTCGCGAATGGGTTCCATAAAGCGCGCCAGCCGGAATGGGCGGGCGGAAAATATTTTTCAAGCTCTTGGACGGCGATGGCGGGATGAGGCACGAATGCTGGTTATACCGGAGTAGGCTTGTGGAATCCAGTTCGCATTGCAAGCCGGACTCCGATGCCTGTAAAATTGAGGTCTCCAGCAAATTCGCGCCATCGCACGCTGATAAGGTAGATTGCTGAATCTCACGTTGAGCCGGTCATGTACGAGACAAACGCCAACCTCTGCAGTCAGACTGTCCTCGTCGCTAGCAAAGAGCAGGTGCACTGCGAGCTGGGAGACGAAACTGCTATTCTGGGATTGAAGAACAGCGTGTACTACGGACTGAATCCGGTCGGTGCGCGTGTATGGGGATTATTGCAGCGGCCCAGAAGCGTCGGTGAAATCCGGGACGCCATCGTGACCGAATATGACGTAACCGCGGAGCGTTTTGAAAGCGATCTGATTGATCTGCTTCAGCAAATGCTGCGCGAAGGTCTGGTGGAGTTGAGCCGCGAAACGAACGCGGCGCCAGAATCAAGCGCCCGCGAAGTTTGAAACTGTCCCGGCGTGTGAATGCGGAGTTTAGCCTCTCTACATTCGGGGGATTTTCAGGATTCAAACGCCATTTATGAATTCCGCCCTTCATCGGTTTTTCAGACTTTCCTCTTTCGAAAGATGGATGTTTGTTCGAGGAGTTCTCCTGCTGCCCATTACTGCGTGCGCGCTTCGGTTCGTTCGAATGAAGACCGTCATGAGTTGGATGGAGTCGAGCGCCGGTGGCGAGCGGCTGCAATGCGAAAGGGATCAGGATGAGATTCGAAGATTGTCGCTGACCGCACAAAAGATGCTGGAAGCTGCGTCGCGATACGGTGTGACGCGAGGAAATTGTCTGTCCAAGTCGATAGTGCTGTGTCATCTCTTGCGGCGAAATGGTTTGCAGGCAATGCTGCGCGTCGGAGGAAGAAAAGAAGGATCGCAATTCGCGGCGCATGCATGGGTTGAATTGGACAGCATTGTGATCGGTGACTTCGAAGGTCTCCACAAGGACTTTGTGCCGTTTGATCAAACAAAAAGCGGCGCTTGGATCAGCGAGCGATGAGCGGGATTGCAGGTATCGTTCATCTCGGCGCTAAATCACCAAGCCCAGAACTGCTGCTTCAAATGGCCCGTTCGCTGTCATTTCGCGGTCCAGATGGGCAACAAATCTGGAGTGATTCCGCGGCCGCGCTCGTGCATGCCGTGCATTTGATCAAGGGAGACACTACGCGAGCGCAGGGGCCGGAAAGCCTCGGCACCGGCACATGGATTACAGCGGATGCGCGGTTGGACGCGCGTGAGGAATTGATCAAGCACTTGCGCGATGCGGGTCAAGAAGCTTACGCCTCGTGCAGCGACTCCCGTTTGCTGTTGCATGCGTATGAAGCATGGGGCGAGAAGTGCGTCCATCACGTGGCCGGCGATTTCTCATTTGGCATCTGGGATGCTCGGCGAAGGCAACTCTTCTGTGCCTGCGATCAGTTTGGGATTCGCCAGCTTTATTTTTCTCACTTTCAGTCCTGCCTGATTTTCAGCAATACGCTCGATTGTGTGAGGTTGCATCCGGAGGTTTCCGACAGCCTCAACGATGCTGCGATTTGCGATTTTCTGCTCTTCGGAGCGAACAGTGAAGAAAGTACAACCTCCTTTGCCGATATTCGGCGATTGCCGCGAGCCCATTGGCTGAAGTGGTCGGCGGACAGAATCGAGATTCGCGAGTACTGGCGGCCACCGACGGACGGTGAAATACGCTACAAAAAGCGGCATGAGTATGTGGAGCATTTTAGCGAGTTATTCCACAAGGCAGTGGCAGACCGAATGCGCGGGAACGATGCAGGCGTGTTGTTGAGTGGAGGGATCGACTCGTCTTCGGTCACCGCGACTGCTAAAGAAATAGAACGGAAAGAAGGCTGTCCAAAAGTCCAAGCATTTACAGTAGCAAGCGCGGGTAGCGGAGATGCCGACTGGAGCGCGGCTCGAACAGTGGCCGATGCATTGGGAATTCCACTTCATCTCTTGAGAGTGAAGGAGGAACCGTTTCAGCGATCGAGCGCAGATGGGTTTCATTTTCCAGAGCCTGTAGATGACCCCTTTGTGGCGGATACGTTGGCGCAGTCTCAGCAGATCGCCGAACACACAGGCGTGCTTCTCTCAGGCGAAGGATGTGACAACCTGATGAACTGCGAGCCTGTATACCATCTGCGGCGAGCTTGGAAACAAGGCAAGCGAAAACAGGCTGCGCGTAACGCTGTAGAGCACGTTGCCGCCCGGTTTTGTTCGCCGGATGGAATCCGAGGACCGCTGCGGTGCTTGCGATCACATGCAAGTTATCGAGCGGAACTGCAGTTTCCGAACTGGATGAAAGAAGATGTTGTGCAGCGACTAAGACTTAAAGAACGCTGGCTCGACCACGGTTCATCGATTCCATGGAGAGTTCATCCGGAGCACCCGGGCGGCTACGCGTCCTTGTTTTTTCCTCAGTGGAGACTCTTTTTTGAGCGCCTGGACTCTGCCTATACGCGCGCGGCTTTGGAGGTGAGGTATCCGTTCCTGGATCTGCGGCTGGCTGAATACTTACTGGCCATTCCGGCGATGCCCTGGTTTTTTCGCAAGTTCCTGCTGCGAGAATCGATGCGAGGCCGCCTGCCGGAAGCGATCCGCAAACGGGCAAAGATACCTGCCAAAGTGCAGCAGCGGTCTGGCGCGCGGCATGATATGGAGAATTCCAATTTTTCAAAAGAACGGTTGCGCCCGGAACTTCATCAATATGTGAAGGCGGACGCTGTCGAGCGGATTCCGTCCGACGCGAATCCTGAGGCAGTAGAGATGAGCATTCGACCGTGGTGTTTGAACTTTTGGCTGGCGGGTTTGCGAAAAGACAACACGCCGAACGCGGCAGCCACGGATCGCGTTTATCGCAGCAGAACTGAGTTTTTCGAGCGGAGTCAGCCTTTCACCTGACATTTTCCTTTGTTTTCTACAGTGATGTATGCAGTACAAGAAGAAGTTTCTGTTGAAGACTGAAAGCTGAGGCGTATACCATTTTGAGCAGGTGCCGGGAACCATGAATACGCAGCCGCCAAACCCGAACGGGAGAAAAGCATATCATCGGCCGGTGCTGACGGTTTATGGGACTGTTTGGCAATTGACGCAGAGGATCGGCCGGCATGGCAACTCGGATTCGACACACCCGTTTGGCCTGCGAGTCAGAACCCATGCTTAGTCTGAGATCCGAATTCTTTTCGAGATAAAAAAACAAGTCAAAGAAGCAAAGTGACACCTGCCCCGTTTGCCTATTCCGCATTTGGGTTGCGGCTCGTCTCGAGTCAGAAACTTCACGGATTAATGCCGATCGGTGGTGAGACGGTGGTCGCCGATCTGCGAATTGAATTCCTCGAAGAAGCCGTTGAGACCGTGGGCGATCCTGCAGGCGAGACCCTTTGGTATACGACCGACATCCTCGATGAGCACGGTGATCCGGCGCTAAGAATCTGGAAGGGGCGGAGCGCCGGAGAATACTTCATTCGATATGTTAACGGCCTGACGTTTTGCCTGAATTCCGCGATTACACATGTGCGCGTGTTATGCGCGCAGCCGATGAGTCACGCGGACGTTTGTTCCTTTCTGCTCGGGCCTGTAATGGGAATTGCTTTGCGGATCAGAGGAATCACGTGCCTGCACGCGAGCGCAGTGGAAATCCGAGGGGGCGCCGTCGCCTTCCTGGGTGAGATGGGCGCTGGAAAATCAACCACCGCTGCGATATTTGCCAGGAATGGCCACGCAGTCTTGACGGACGACATTGTGGCACTTGAGAAATGTGGAGATACTTTCTTCGTGCGCTCAAGCTATCCCTTTCTAAGCCTGCTGCCTGATTCGATGGCACTGGTGTTTGGCGCCGGTGACGGACGCAGCTCCGCGGATTCTGCAGTTGAAAAAACTCAAGTAATGCTGGATGGAGCAGGACTTCGATTTGAGAATCGACTGCTGGTTCTGGACCGCATCTATCTTCTGGAGCGCGCCAGTGACACTGCTGCAACAACAATCCTTCCTGTTCGTCCTCAAGAAGCGCTCATCGAGCTTTCCTCTCAGACCTACGCAAACAAGATACTGGATCCACAAATGCGCTCGCGCGAGTTTCAGATGCTAGGTGAGCTGGTCAAAAATGTACCGGTCTGCCGCCTGATTACGCCAGCGAACGCGCTGGGGATCGACAACTTGTACCGCACAATCATTCAAGATGTTTCGTCAAACGCGCTTGCGCGAAGCCATTAACCATACAATTTTAGGGCGCCTTTCAGTTGGATGTTATTCCGAAGCGATTTTGTTGTTGCGCTGGCAAAGATTCTCGTAGCAGATTACGACGCGAGGAACTTGCGTGGAGGATCTTCGAAAACGCGGAGCGGTTCTCTGCATTAGTGCGTTGATCTTTGTAGCCATCGTTTATCAGGCGGCAAGTCTCTGGGTCGCGTGGCACTGGGAGCGCTCCAGCGAACAGAGTGAACAAATCAAGGGCGCGAGACTCATTCCCGGAAATGCAGAGGCATGGGATCGCATTGGAGAGGCCGAGGAGGCCAATTTCGACGCTCCGCCTGCCGGAGCCATTGGGATTCTTGAGCATGCAGTGAAAGCGAACCCCCTATCGCCCCGCAATTGGATGGACCTTGCGCAAGCCTACGAATCAAGTGGAGATATAGTGGATGCGAACACGGCGTATCAGAAGGCGCAGCAAGACGATCCGATTTCCGCTGATGTTGCCTGGAAGTACGGTAACTTTCTATTGCGACAAGGAGAAACTACCAGGGGCCTGGAACAGGTGCATCGCTCACTTTTAACGGATCCCCGGCTGGTCCCGCTCGCTATTTCAAGAGTCTGGCGCTCAGATCCGAATGTCAAGGCGATGCTCCATGAAGTCCTGCCGGAGGATGAGCCATCCTGGTTTTATGCGTTGGATTTTTTTTCCGCACAGCACCAGAATGACGTGGCAATGGAGGTCTGGAAAGACATTACGAATCTTGCGAAGACCAGCCCGATAGACATTCACGCCGTATTTCCATTTTTGCAGGACCTCATCACTCAAGATAATGCTCCAGAGGCGCAGCGTGTCTGGAAAGAGGCAATCGCCGCCGCTCGCTGGCCAAACACCACGGAAGCGGCCCACTCGCAAGTGTGGAATGGCGGGTTTGAGGATCCCATCGCCGACGGCGGACTCGACTGGCGCCTCGAAGGCGCGCCGGGAGCGTACATCAGCATTGACCCCAACATTTATCACTCGGGGAAAAAATCGCTGCGCGTGGATTTCACCGGCGGCTTCAACGTCGATTTTCAGGGCGTTCACGAGATTGTGCCCGTTGAACCCAGCGCCACCTACAAGTTTGAATATTTCATGCGCACTCAGGATATCTCGACGGACAGCGGGCTGCGATTCGAGATTCTGGATCTGAACGGCAATGAGGTCAGCCTGATGACGCCGGATTTGACGGGCACAAAACAATGGACGTTGCAGCAGACCGAAGTGGTGACTGGACGGAACACGCATTTTCTGGATGTGAAACTGCAACGGTTGCCAAGTCGGTTGTTCGATAACAAGTTAAGCGGAACCGTTTGGATTGACGATGTTAGTCTTACGCCCGAAATTGCAGCGGGTGCGAAAGCTCGTCCGTGAAGGGCCTCCGAGTCGCAATTTGCGTGCTGGCTGCCTTTGCTGTGCTCGCATTCGGCACGGTAGAAATATGGTCTGAGGCGGTGCTCGAAATAGGTGCGGCAGCGCTCCTGATGTGGTGGGGCATACTGGTATTCTTTCGACGCAAAATTGAAATCCGCTGGAGCGCGATTTTTTGGCCCATTGTCGCCTTCATCGGAATCGTAGTTCTGCAATTGCTCTTCCGAATCTCCGTTTATTCGTTCCTCACGCGAGTTGGTCTTTTGAAATTCATGGGTTGCGTGATCCTTTTCTTTCTGGCGGTCCAGGCATTTCAAACCCGCCGCGACCTGAAGATGCTCGCGTGGTTCTTGATGAGTTTCGGTTTTGCGATAGCGGTATTTGGGATCGCGCAAAACTACACTTCCCACGCGGAGCTCTACTGGTTTCGTCCATTGACCGGAGGTGGTAATCCGTTCGGACCTTACGTGGATCGAGATCATTTCGCAGGATTAATGGAACTGCTCGCACCGGTGGGGCTGTCTATGATTGCGTTCCGGGGCGTGCGCCGCGAGCAAATGCCTTTTGTCGCTGTCCTTACGTTGCTTCCGGTAGCTGCCCTGTTTTTGACGGCTTCGCGCGGCGGTGTGGTGGCCTTCGTCTTTGAGGTGGCGTTATTGCTTGTGCTTACGCGCGTGCATCATGCCGCCCGGGGAACGGTTGCACTGGCAGGAGTGTTACTTCTCGCTGTGGTTTTCATCGCCTGGCTGGGAGCGGGAACCGTCTTGCAGCGGGTGAGGAGCTCGACGTTTGGGGAGCTTTCGGCGAGCAAGCGCACAAGCATGCTGAAAGGCGCGTGGCATATTTTTTTGGATCATCCAGCCACAGGAACAGGCCTAGGTACGTTAGTCGCGGTCTATCCGAAATATGAGACGCTTTACGATGGCAGAATCGTCGATCACGTGCACAACGATTACGCGGAGCTGCTGGCCGAAACCGGCGTCGTCGGCGGCCTATGCGGCGCGATATTCCTCATCATGCTCTTTGGCACAGCGAAGGCACGGCTCTCTGAGGAGCAGAGCGGGTTTTCACGGGGGATTCACGTCGCGGGAACTGTGGCTTGTGCGGGATTGTTGGTTCACAGTTTAGTCGATTTCAACCTGCACATCCCCGCCAACGCGCTGTTCTTTTTGTTGAATGCCGCCGTGGTTCTCTCTCCCTCTTTTCACCCTAGAAAGCAGCCCGTAATCACCTGATGCACCTACCAGACTACCGCCATTGACATTCAAAGAGGCCCTACGTCATAGTTTTGCGGGGTTATTCATCTATGTCTTCGACGGTCCGGAGGGCACTGGACTGCGTTCAGGTTCTCTTTGTCTCGTTGCTGCTGCTAATCCCAGCGACTCAGCTCCTTTTTGCCCAAGAATCAACCGAGACAACCCAAGAAACCAACGCCCAGATCGCGAAGCTCGCCGCCGAAGCACCAAGGCGCACCGGAGAGATTCCGGTAGGGCCGGGTGATGTTTTGCACGTATCTGTTTTTCAAGTGCCGGACCTCACCCAAGATGTGCGAGTCGGGCAAACCGGACTGATTTCCCTGCCCTTGATTCCAGACCGCATTCCCGTTGCGGGATGCACGCCTTATCAGTTAAGCAAGAAGCTTGAAAAACTTCTGCAGGTGAATGGGCTGGTGATGCATCCGCAGGTTTCTGTGACTGTGACGCAGCAAAACAGCGAGCCTATATCGGTCGCCGGTGCCGTTGGGCATCCCGTTGTGCTGCAACAGTCGGGCCCCACCACGTTGATTGAAGCCCTCGCCGCCGCCGGCGGGTTATCCAATCAAGCGGGCGACAATATTTTGATTGCGAGGCAGGCGCCGCAACGTCCGGTTTGTGGCGAACCAGATCCTCCCGGCGATCCCGCGACCGATCCGGAAATGCTGAAAATCAAAGTCTCGCAGCTGCTGGAAAAGGGCGATCCGGCTTTCAACATTCCAGTCTATGGCGGAGACGTAATTACGGTTCCTAAGGCGGGAATCATTTACGTTGCTGGCGCCGTCGGTCAGCCGGGCGGCTACGTTCTGAACGACCGCGAATCGTCGTTGAACATGATGGAAATGATCGCTCTGGCACACGGGCTAACGGGAACCGCCAAAGCAAATAGCGCGGTAATTCTGCGAAAGGATGCTACGACCGGACAGACCAAACAGATTCCCGTCAAGATCAAGAAGATTGAGGACCGCAAGAGTCCCGATATTCGGCTTTATGCGGGCGACATCTTGTACGTTCCCGGCAGCACGGCAAAAAAGGTGTTGGGCATGGCTGGGGGCGCAGCTATCGGAATTTCTACCGGCCTGGCGATTTACCGGATTCCGTAATTTGACAAAAAACGAGAGAGGCATCTCAACTTCTGATGGACGAAGCTTCGAAATTAATTCCTGTGGATCGTAGAAGAGATTCCCTTGCAGTTGTGTCTTCTCCCTCCCCGGCTGCCTGGGAACAGGCGCCGCACGAAACGGATCTGCTTGATTATCTGATGGTGCTGCGCAAGCACCAATGGATGATTCTCACTTTTCTGTTGCTGGTAGTGTCCATCGTAACCATAGCGGTGTTCCGTATGAAACCGCTTTACGTCGCTTCGGCCCGCGTTGAAGTGGATCCCGAGAGCAACAATCCATTGCCATTTCAGGATGGAAGTGAGCTCGGCGATTACATCGATATGGACAACTACATCGATACTCAAACCAAGATCATTCAGAGCCAAACTCTGGCAATGGTTACCATTCGTTCGATGGATTTGCCGCGCTTCCCTGAATTCGGAGGTGATCCCAAGGCTTTGGTGAACACCGGACCGAATCAGAAAGAGCCACCCATTCTTGGTGATTTTCTCTCACGGCTGACGGTCAGCCGCGTTCCCAACAGCCGGCTGATCGAGGTGCAGTTCGCGGCACAGGATCCGGAGCTTGCGGCCGAAGTCGTCAACGCGCATTTGCAGAACTACAAAGAGCAGAACTTCAAGAGTCGCTACGATGCCACGATGCAGGCCTCCGACTTCCTCTCTTCGGAATTAGAAGAACTGCGACAGAAAATGGAGAAGTCCGATGCTGCCGAAGTCGCCTACGAACGGAACAATCAAATCTGGATGGTTGATGCGAACCAGAACACGACCACGCAGAAGCTGTCCCTGCTCAGCAATTCGCTGACCGGAGTTCAAACGGAACTGGCGGAAAAAGAGGCGGCCTACGACTTGGCGCATACGGACAATGGCGCGGCAGTCGCGGCGCAGAGCGATCCACGAGTTCAAGGGCTGATGAAAGAGAAAGAAACGTTGGACGAGCAGTATGCCGAAGCTCTTGCGCAATTCGGCCCGAATTGGCCCAAGGTTCAAGTGCTCAAGGCTCAGGACCAAGCCATTTCCGCGCAATTGAGCACAGCAAAAACCGATGCATTGCACCTGATCGATAACCAGTATCACGAAATCGAGGCGCGCGAAGCTTTATTGGAGCGCGACCTCAATCGGCAGGAGATTCTGGCAAATAACATGGCCCAGAAGCTTGTCGAATACAACATGTTGAAGCACGATGCCGATTCGAACAAGGAACTTTACGATGGGTTGCTCGAGAAATTGAAAGAAGCGGGTATCACTGCGGGCCTCCGTTCCAGCAACATACGGATTGTGGATCCAGCCTTGGTGCCGTCCACACCTTCGGAACCCCGCAAAACCCGCGACATCAGTCTCGCATTACTGATCGGGCTGGTCGGCGGCATCGGCTTGGCTTTCTTACGCGAATATCTGGACAACACTATAAAGTCGCCTGGCGACGTTCAGAGCCTGGCGGGACTGCCGTGCTTGGCCGTTGTGCCCTCATTTGCCCGACGAAATGGAACTCGTGCTCTGGCAAGGATTTCAAAGAGCTCCGCCGACGGAACTGCCGTAGATACCCGCGTGGAGCTGGTCTCCGTTCAGCAACCTAAGTCGCTTGTCTCCGAAGCATTTCGCGCTTTGCGAACTTCCCTGCTCTTGTCGCAAGCCGAGCATCCTCCACAAGTAATCCTGGTGACCAGCGCGTTGCCGCGGGAAGGAAAGACGACGTCTGCAGCGAACCTTGCTATAACGCTGGCCCAGTTAGGCGATCGAACATTACTTGTGGATTGTGATCTTCGCAAACCAGGAATACGGCGGGCGCTCAATCTTCCGAATGTTCATGGTCACGATGTAGGACTCAGCTCCTATCTTGCAGGCGTTGCTCCGCTGCACGATATCATCGTGCAGCATCCGACGGTTCCGAACTTGGATGCAGTTCCCACCGGGCCGATCCCGCCGAATCCGGCAGACCTGCTTTCCTCCCACCGAATGGCTGAAGCCATCGAGGATCTGCGGCAACAGTACAAGTTTGTGGTCATCGATTCACCGCCCATCATGGCGGCTACCGATGCGGTAATAATCTCGGCGTTGGCGGATGGCGTCGTCCTCGTGGTCTGGAGCAACGAAACTCCCAAGCAGGCGTTCTCGCGTACTCGGGAATTGCTCGCATCTGTCAAAGGTCGCCTTTTGGGAGTGGTGCTTAATGCCGTGGATTCCGCTGCGCCGGATTATTACTACTCCTACCGTTACTATCCTTATTCTTACGGATATGGCGAAGATGAAAAAGGCGAAGAGGTTCAGAAAATTCGCCAAGGGGCCGAGAAGATTTCCTAGCCCAATTCCCAAAAGGGGGGTCTGTTCATGCGTGCTCTTATCACAGGTGGAGCGGGATTTATCGGCTCCCATCTCGCCGAGGCGCTTCTGGCGCGTGGCGACGACGTATTCATTTTGGATGATCTTTCAACTGGTAGCGTGGAAAATGTGCGCCATTTGAAAAATAATCCAAAATTTCATTATGTGTTCGACTCGCTGCAGAACCGCCATCTGCTGGCGGAGATGGTCGACGAATCAGACGTGGTGTTCCATCTGGCAGCGGCTGTCGGTGTACGGCTGATCGTGGAGAGTCCAGTTCGAACGATTGAGACGAATGTGAACGGAACACAACTGGTGCTCGACGCGGCAAGCAAGAAGCGCAAACTCGTGTTCACCGCATCCACGTCGGAAGTTTATGGAAAGAGTACCAACGTTCCGTTCTGCGAAGATTCGGACCTCGTCCTTGGGGCGACCACCAAAGGACGTTGGAGTTATGCGGCGTCAAAAGCGCTCGACGAGTTTCTCGGTTTGTCCTACTGGAAAGAGAAAAAGGTGCCTGTGATTGTAGCCCGTTTCTTTAACACAGTCGGGCCGCGCCAGACAGGCCGATACGGCATGGTCTTGCCAAATTTTGTCTCGCAGGCCTTGGCGGGTGCGCCGATAACCGTTTTCGGCACCGGAAAACAATCGAGATGCTTTTGCCATGTTCACGATGCGGTGGAAGCAGTGATTCGGCTGGTAGACAGCGGCAGGGCTGTGGGGGAGGTAGTGAACGTCGGGAGCGATCAGGAAATTACCATCGAACAGTTGGCACAGTCCGTTAAAGAGCGTGCTGAAAGCAGCTCTGAAATTGTCTACTTTCCATACGACCAGGCTTATGAACCTGGATTCGAAGATATGTTGCGGCGCGTGCCCTCTCTCAAAAAGCTCTTTACGATTACACAATTCTCTCCTAGGGCTTCGCTCCAAGCGATCATCGACAGCGTCATTGCGCATTTCAGGGACAAGCGCAAGCCACTCGGCGAAGTGGAAACGCCGGTTTTTCTTCCCAGGACTGCGAACGAAGCCGGCGAGGCGGTGGCTCCATAACAACAGCACAAACCGGCAAGAGCGATGGCGAACGGGAGCGTTTCATCCGTGCTGGCGACTGACTCGTTCTTATATTCCGGCCAAGAATTAGAGGCCATGGCGGAGGCCAGGAATTACTGCAAGTGGATCATGCGGTATTTTGATCCTTATTTGGGGACACGAGTCGTGGAAATAGGCGCGGGAGCAGGAACGTTTTCTGCGCTTCTGCTGAAGGGCAAACGAACGGAAAGTCTGGTGCTGTTCGAGGCCGCCCACAATCTTTGTCCGCAGCTCACCCAGCGCTTTTCGGATCAGAGGGTGCGCGTGCATTGCAGCACATTCGATCGCGAACTGCTGCGCGGCCCTGCCGATTCCGTCGTTATGGTGAACGTGCTGGAGCATGTGCTCGATGACAAAGGGCTTCTGTCGGAGGTGTACGAATCCTTACGGCCGGATGGCAGTCTGCTTCTATTTGTTCCCGCACTCGAATGGAATTATGGATCGTTGGACAAGGCATTTGAACATCACCGCCGCTACGATAAGAAAGGATTGAAGAAAAAACTCCGGGAGGCTGGATTCCGCATCGAGCGAGTGCGGTATGTAAACGTCATGGGTATCGCTTCGTGGTTTTTGGCGGGTCATGTGCTGCGGCAAACTACTCTGCAGCCTGCACAGGTTCGCTGGTATGACCATTGGATCATCCCCTGGAGCTTTTGGCTCGAACATCTCTGGGAGCCGCCGCTCGGCCAGAGCCTCCTGGCCATAGCGCTGAAATAGTCCCGTGCAACTTCGACGCCATTTGGATCGCTACGAAATGGTACTGATTCTCCTCTTCCTGCTAACTTTGCCGCTCGTGAACCCTTGGGTTCGTGGAGATGGCGTTGGGTATTACGCCTATGCGCGAGCGTTGGTGATCGACCACAATCTGCGATTTGAGCAAGACTGGAAGCATGCTAATCCCAGCTTTCGCGACAGTCGCGTTGACACCCAGGGCCGCATTCGTCCTGACCAGTACACTTCTACGGGTTACTTGGACAACCACTTCGCCATCGGCCCGGCGCTTCTCTGGATCCCTTTTTTGGAAGCAATGCACTTGGCGGTGCTGAGCGCCAATCACCTCGGTGCGTCCGTCCCCGCAAACGGATATGCGTGGCCCTACCTTGATACCATGGCATTGGTGACTGCTCTGGCTGGGTTCGCAGCATTGTTCATCTCGTTCCGGCTGGCGCGAAAGTACGTTCCGGAACGATGGGCGTTTGCGGCTACGCTGGGAATTTGGTTCGCCAGTTCCTTACCCGTATACATGTACTTCAATCCGTCTTGGTCTCACGCGCAATCGGCTTTTGTAGTCGCGCTTTTTTTCTGGTACTGGGATCGCACCTACGGCACGCGCTCGCTGAGCGAATGGCTTTTGCTAGGGCTGATCTCTGGACTCATGGTCGACATGTATTATCCGAACGCCATCTTCCTGTTTGTACTTTTGGTCGATTTTGCAGCCTGGATCATCCCCTTGTTGAGCACAAAAGAAGTGCCAACGGTCAGGAGCCGGCCAACCACCGTCGCGGGATATACACTTTTTGTCGGTGCATTAGTGCTCGTGTTTTCGCCCACCTTGTTGACGCGGCGAATTATTTATGGCCGTGTCTGGGCGACGGGATATGAGGGGGCGGGAGTGTGGCACTTCAAGCATCCTCTTTTGGCTAAAGTACTGTTTTCTTCCGACCACGGACTTTTCAGTTGGACTCCGATACTCCTTTTTGCATGTCTAGGCCTTTTGTTTTTGGTCCATACAAATCGCCGGATTGGCGCGGTAGCTTTGATCTCGTTCGGTGCGTTCTATTACCTGATTGCCTCCTATGTAGACTGGGACGGCATCTCCTCTTACGGGAACCGTTTCTTTGTATCGTTGACTCCCATCTTCATCCTCGGACTGGCCGCACTGCTCGCCGCTCTTGAGAAAGCGCTGCGCAGCAGAAAGATCGCAGTAGCCAGCGCGACCGCGGGATTGGCCTTTTTGATTTTCTGGAATTTTGGGTTGATCTTTCAATGGGGAATGCACTTAATTCCTGAGCGGGGCCCTGTTTCTTGGAGCGAGTTGACGTCAAATCAGTTTCGGGCGGTGCCGGTCGATATTTCTGGCTCGATTGCCCGTTATTTCACGTCGCGTCACACCCTGATGCAAGACATCGAAAAGAAAGATTTGAATCAATTGAATGAAGATTCTCAGAAGCCGAAGGATCACCAATGAATCAAGTCGGCAACGGCAACCGTTTGTCGCGCGACGCGATTGTCGTGTCGGGATGGGGTTGGGCGGCCTCCAATGTACCGGAGAGACTTGCGGTGGCTCTGGCCCAACTGGGGGCCCGGGTACTCTACTGCGAAAATCCTCATTCTCTTTTCCGCAGCAAACAGGAACCATTGACCGAGGTGTATCCCGGAATCCACCGGCTGATTCCCCAATTCCTTGGTCACCGATTGAACCGGATCCCCTATGGCGCTGAGCCACAAGCCAGAATGATAGCAAATCAGATTTTACAAAATGCTTCGAAGCTGAAACTGAAGGCGCCTCTCTTTATTTATCCGCACGGAGACTTCTTCGTACCTCTTTGTCGAGAATTCAAGAGAAGAGGCTTCCCCTTGGTTCATACATGTTTCGATTATCCGGAACCGGGGCAGGAACGGCATATCGAGCTATCCGATCTGACCCTCACGCTTTCGAGAACAGTCTTTTACCAACTCAAAGCGAAGTACGGAGCGAAGATCGCGCTGATCCCGCAAGTAAGATGGCTCGAACATATGAATGGACAAACATCCAGCTGCGCACCGCCGCCTGAGATTTCCGCAATTCCACGGCCGAGGCTGGGATACATCGGTGCAGTATCAAACCGACTTAATCTCCGGGCACTCCAGGGCGTGCTGACGTCGCGGCCGGAGTGGCATTTCGTGCACTTTGACGAACCCAAATGCCTTCCTCTTCCGAACGTGCATGCGATCGGTTGGCGAGACCCGATTCAACTAAGGCACGTCATTTCCCAGTTGGACGTGGGACTTATGCCGTATGATTGCCATAGCAATAAGAATTTCCACTGCATGCCGCTAAAGGTATTTGATTATTTTCTGGCAGGCATTCCCATAGTTTCGACGCCCATCGTAAATCTGTGGGAATATTCGGACATCATCTATTTTGGTGATGACAGTTGCGAATTGATTCGCGCAATCGAGTTAGCGTTGCAAGAGCCCGCTGACAGCCCTCGAAAAACCAGAAGAATCGAAGTTGGAAAGCGGAATTCCATCGAAGCGCTTGCGAATGCCCTTTTGAAGGTATTGCCGCTGGACGGAACGAATTCCAATGCGTGCCGAAACTGAAGCGGTGTCTGAGCTCGCTATGCCTCCCGACAACTTAAATACCCGCAAACTGCGGGTACTGCTGTTGTGCTCACATCCCACGCAGTACAGCTCGCCGCTGTGGCGGAGAATGGCACAGGATTCCAGGCTGGATCTGCGGGTGGCGTATTGTAGCCTGAAAGGAGCGGAAGCTCACATCGATCCCGATTTTGGAGTGGAGGTCGCCTGGGATATACCTTTGCTCGATGGCTATCAATGGACAAAAATACCAAACGTTTCACCCAAGCGGATTTCGCGCGGTTTTCTCAGCCTCCTCAATCCTGGAATCTGGAAACTCATCCAGAAAGGCCAATTCGACGCCATTCTCGTGTTTACTGGATATATGTGCGCAACGTTCTGGATTGCGCTGATCGCGGCAAAGCTTGCAGGCATTCCGATTTTGTACGGAGCGGACGCCACGAGCCTGAGTTCACAGGACGGCCGCGGCTGGAAGGTGCCGGTTAAAAAGATATTATGGCCACGACTCTTCGGGCTGGCGGATGTTGTCCTTGTTCCGTCTAGCGGAACAGCGGCTTTAATGCGTTCCCTCAAAATCCCCGCGAAGAGAGTGCAACTCGTCCCCTACGTCGTTGACAACGACTGGTGGACTGCAATGGCAAGCCGCGTCGATCGCAGAGTTGTGCGAGAGAACTGGGATATACCGGAGGACGCTTCAGTCATACTTTTTTGCGCCAAGCTGCAGCCGTGGAAACGACCCCAGGATTTGCTTCAGGCATTCGTGAAAGCCAATATTCCTGATTCATACCTCGTCTATGCGGGAGACGGGGCGATGAGGCAGCAACTAGAAGAGCAGGCTACCGAGTTGCAGATCCAGAATCGAGTTCGGTTTCTTGGATTTGTGAACCAGTCCGCTTTGCCGGGACTCTATTGTTCGTCTGATGTGATGGTGCTGCCCTCGGAATATGAACCGTTCGGAGTAGTTGTAAACGAAGCGATGCTTTGCGGCTGCCCGGTAATTGCGAGCGACCGGGTCGGCGCGCGATTCGATTTGATTCGCGAGGGCGAAACGGGTTTTGTCTATCCCGCAGGTAATGTCGACGCACTGAGTATGATCTTGCGCAAAGCCTTTCAGTCACACGATAAACTGAAGCGAATGAGTGCTGCGGCCCGTGAGCGACTGTCGGCGTGGTCCCCCGAAATGAACATGGAAAGCACCATCCAGGCAATTGAGAAGGCCGTTCAATTCAAGGGCAGACACTCAGGGAAATGAAAGTGCTGATCTACTCGCATTTTTTTGCGCTGATGCAAACAGTTGTGCAAAGACCTCAGATTATAGAAGAAGTAGGTAAGAGGGCTCGGGAACGGGCGCGGCATCGCTTCTCTCTCGACCAGATGATCGAAGAACACTTTAATTTGTACAGCAGTATCGTCAGTCCAAACTTGCCACGGAGCGAGGCGGCGTCACAGGTGCAATGAGATTCGTGCAATTGTCGGAACGCAATAAGCAGCGCGTGATAACGCTCTCGGTGTGGCTGCTTGGGATATGGATCGCCTGGATCGTTGCGCATTGGGTCGCCAACGAACAGACGAACCTGTTATTGCTTACCGCTGTCGGGTGCATTCTTGCTGTGGTTGCGTTAACGATACTCCGAAATTGGCGTGCGGGGTTCTATCTGTTTGTGATTTGGCTGATGTTCGAGGATCTCATCCGAAAGTATCTTGGCAATAATATGGCTATTTTTTTTGCGAAGGATTGTCTCGCCGGCCTCAGCTACATTTCACTGCTCTTGGCCATCCGCCGGAAGCAGGCGAAGGTATTTCGCCCGCCCTTTCTTCTGGCGTTAAGTTTGTTTTTTTGGCTCGCCGTTCTACAAGTATTAAACCCATATTCCCCCAGTCCGTTTTATGGACTGCTCGGGCTCAAGGTAGATTTTTACTATGTTCCGCTGATGTTTCTAGCGTATGCGCTGATTCGAGGCGAGCGTGACCTCCATCGCTTCTTGCTTGTGTTTATGATCCTGGCCGTGGTGATTTCGGGTCTTGGAATCATCCAAGGAATTGTAGGTCCTCAGTTTTTGAACCCGCCGACGCTGCAGCTTGACATCCGTGAACTGGGTTCCCTGGAGAAAATGACCCCGCTGACGAATCAGGTTTTTTTTCTTCCTTGCTCCGTGTTCGTGAGCAACGGGAGATTCGGGCTGTTTTTGATCCTTGCGGTCATTGTTGGCTTGGGTGCTGCCGGTTATTTCGTGCTTTCATCTTCAAAAGGGTGGAGGATTGCTTACCTGGGAATGGCGGCGCTGGCTATTGCCATCGTGCTCAGCGGTTCCCGAGGTACGCTTCTGTTTTCATTGATTAGCGTAATGGCGATGTCAGCGGCGTTCCTTTGGGGAGCACCTTGGAAATGGGGCCGGGGGCGCCGTTTGGTCAAAGCCATTCGGCGTAGCTTGATTTTTGCGGGCTTGGGACTCTCTGCGTTGATGTTGATTTTCCCAGCAGCGGCATCGTCGCGTCTCGGATTCTATTCTCAGACCCTATTTCCAAGCAGCTCGGCATACGAATTGGGCGCGCGCTCCTGGACCTATCCCATGGCCGAATTGGCGAAGGCGTTCTCGGGCCGCCACTGGATTGTTGGGAATGGAACGGGAACAGACACGCTTGGAGCTCAGTATGTCAGCCAATTCCTAAAAGAGCCGATGCCAAACGTCGCGGTAGAGGAAGGCTTTGGTCAACTGATTGCCGAGATGGGAATTTTGGCGCCGCTGCTATGGATTCTGTGGGCGGGCGTTACCGTGAGCGCATGTTGGAAAATCACGCGCTCACTCAAAGGAACGCGCTTCTTTCCTATCGCGCTTGCGATTGTCTGGTATGTGTTTCTGCTGTTGTTCGCCATGTCGTATATGGTTCTGGATGCGTACCAGAATTACGTGAATAACGCTTTTTTGTGGCTGCTCATTGGGATTTTGTTTCGATTGCCGGAAATATCGCAGGAGCAGCGCCTCTCTTTGACTGGCGCGTCCGTGCCCAATTAGAGGATGGCGTCGGTGAACATCAAAAACAAACCGCGTATCGCTGTACTCTCACCCTTCGTTGACAAACACCACGGGACAGAGCGAATCATTGCGGAGTGGGTCTCGCGCCTCACATCTTGTTTTGACGTTCACCTCTACAGCCAGCATGTTGCTGAACTGGATCTGTCGGAAATCACGTGGCACCGGATCCCGACGCTGCCCGGACCTCATCTCCTGAATTATCTTTGGTGGTTCGGTGCGAATCACCTTTGGCGGTTTTGGGATAGCCATGTCCGCGGCCTTCGCTACGCTCTTGTTTTTACGCCGGGCATCAATTGCCTCGATGCTGATGTAATTTCAGTCCACATCGTCTTCGCCGAGTTTTGCAGACTCGCCCGAACCGAGCTGAGTTTCCGCAGCAATCCCGTGCGTTCTTGGCCGCGGCTGTTCCATCGACGGCTTTACTACAAGCTGATTACGCTGATGGAACGTAAGATTTATTCCAGCCCCAGGCATCAGCTGATTCTCATTGCGAAAAAAACCGCTGAGGATTTGAAGCGCCATTACTCTCGCAACGATCCTCTCCCCATCGTGTATGTTGGCTTGAACCATGAGATTTTCAATCTTCCCAATCGTTTACGCCTGCGTTCGCAATCTCGCGAATCGCTTCGACTCGCGCAGAATACCTTTGTCTTGCTATTGGTTGGCAACGACTGGAAGAAAAAGGGCCTGGATGCCTTGCTGGCGTCGCTCTCTTACCTCAAAGACCTGGACGTAGTTTTGCTTGTTGCCGGCCGGGATGAGGCCAGTCCTTATAAGGCGCTTGCCCAGCAGTACGGCGTTGAAGCAATGGTGAAGTTTCTCGCGCCTCGGCCGGACGTTGTCTTTTACTACAGCGCCGCGGATGTCAATGTTGGTCCATCTCTGGAAGACACCTTTGCTTTGCCGACTGCCGAAGCCATGGCTTGCGCGTTACCAGTGATTACCTCTCTGGAGAACGGCACGTCAGAGATCATCGTTGACGGTAGAGACGGGTTGCTGCTCAAGAGCGCCACAGACGTCCACGAACTGGCCTCGAAAATTCGGCAACTGTACTTGGATCGAGACTTGTGTAAGCGACTCGGAGAAAACGGCGCTAAGGCCGTCACTCCTTATACGTGGGAAGACAACGCTCTCAGAATCGGTGCGATATTCGAGGAAGTCTGTCTTCGAAAGAGCGCTGGCCGTCGTCAGCAAGTTCCTGAGAAGATCGGATGATCATAGGACTTTTCCCCGGGCTGACAAGCGTCGGCGGTGTGCAGTTGGCGGGACGCCAGACCGCGGCCGCTCTAAGCCTCGTCGCGCGGAATCGCGCATGGTCGACCGCCTTCCTCAGCCTCAATGACTCTCAAGGAGAGCAAAACGCGAATGTCGGAGGAACCGATTTTGCTTTCACCGGCTTTGCGCGCGATAAACTGCGATTTTTCTTGGGTGCTCTTTCGTTTGCGCGGAAGAGACCAAAAGTAGTTTTCGCCGGCCATCCGAATCTCGCGCCGATTGTTGCCACGATGAAAATGATAAGTCCCCACACGCGCACAATCGTCGCCGCGCATGGCGTCGAGATCTGGAGGCCTTTATCGCTGCTGCGACGCAAAGCGCTTCGGCGCGCAGATATCGTCACTGTTCCTAGTTCGGATACAGCTCAGAAACTGGTGGCCAACCAAAATATTCCCACCGCTCGCATACAGCAACTTCCATGGCCGCTCGATCCGGAGTTCTACGACCTCTCCCATCGGCCTGAGGTCCCCCAGCCACCGGCTGAATTTCCAAAGGGCCAAACGGTTTTGTCAGTCGGACGCTGGGCCGCAAACGAAAGATATAAAGGCGCTGATTTGTTGATTGGAGCGGTTGGAGAGCTTTCGACAGACTTCCCGGAGCTTCACCTTGTTTTGGTTGGATCGGGTGATGACTTGCCACGGCTTAGGCAGATCGTGGAAGCACTCGATCTCAGTTCGAAAGTTCACTTTTTCACTGAACTTTCGCGTCAGCAGCTCGCTGGATGCTATGCGGCAGCTGAGATCTTTGCCTTGCCCAGCACGGGCGAGGGTTTCGGACTGGTTTTTCTGGAGGCCATGGCTTTTGGCAAACCAGTGATTGGCACCAAAATGGGCGGCATTCCTGACGTCGTAGAAGACCGCCGTGATGGCTTGCTCATTGAGCCTATGGTCCATGCTCTTTCGGACGCGCTGAAGAATCTTTTGTCAAACAGTGCGTGCCGTCGTGAGTTGGGAAGACGCGCGAAGGAGCGTGTAGAGCGCGAATTCACTTTTGAACGATTTCAACAGAGGCTGGCAGACATCATATCGTGCGAATCTTGAAAGTAACTCAATCCTACTACCCGTTCCAGCACAAGGGCGGCCCTGCCGTCAAAGTGCGGGCAATTGCGTTGGGACTGGCAGAGATTGGAAATTCGGTTGAAGTTCTGACAAATGATTGGGGATTTGACCCTTCGATGGTTCCCGGCGCCGCGACAGCGAGGGATGGTTGGGGCTGGTGTATGGAAGAACGAGGTGTCAGCTGCATTTTTTTGCCAAGTGTGCTGCATTATCGCAATCTCTCGTTTAATCCCGCCGTATTGAGCTTTTGCCGCAGCACCCTGAGAAAATATCAGCTCGCGCATATATACGGTCTTTATGACTTGCTCGGTCCGGCGGTAGCTTTTTTTTGCCGGAAAGACTCTATTCCCTATGTCGTTGAACCGATGGGGATGTTTCGGCCTATCATTCGCAGCATTGCGCCAAAGAAAACATATCACCTGACGATTGGTAGGAGCTTTCTCTCGGGAGCGTACCGCCTTATCGCAACATCAGCGCAGGAGCAGCAAGAGCTCGTCGCGGGAGGAATTCCCGAGGGACGCATTCTCTTGCGCCGCAACGGAGTCGATGCACCACAAAATCTGCCCGCGCGTGGCGCTTTCCGTGCAAAGTGGGAGATTCCATCCGGAGCGAAGCTCGTCCTCTATATGGGCCGATTAGAGCCGAAGAAAAGCCCGGATTTGCTCCTGAATGCATTTGCAAAATGGCGCAAAACCTCGCCAACCGGTAAGGATGCGATGCTCGCTATCTGCGGACCGGAGCAGGATCGCGGTTATCAGGCGCAACTGAAATCGATAGCGCGCGATCTCGGTATTGATGATTTTGCTCGATTCACAGGGCCGCTCTACGATGAAAAAAAATGGCAAGCCTACCGCGACGCTGACGTTTTCGTCCTCCCCTCCCAGAACGAAAATTTCGGGAATTCCGCCGCTGAGGCGATTGCTTGCGGCACGCCGGTCATCGTGACGGACCAATGCGGCATTGCACCCTTCGTTGCTGGCAAGACTGGCTTGGTCGTTTCTCACGAATCTGACGCGATTGCGGCAGCTTTGAAGATCGTGCTCGCAGATGATGGGGCGGCACAGCGTTTT
>JASHRN010000205.1 GCA_030037335.1 Candidatus Acidiferrales bacterium
GGGGAGACGACGGTAATTTTGGGCCGTAGCGGCGTGGGCAAATCGGTTTCACTGAAACTCATCTTGGGATTTTTGAAACCGGACAGCGGGCGAATCATCGTTGCCGGGCAGGACGTTACGGACCTGACCGAAGCGGAGATGATGCCTATCCGCCGAAAGGTGACGATGGTTTTTCAGGCTGGCGCTCTTTTTGACTCGCTCACCGTGGCGCAGAATGTTGCGTTTCCGATGCAGGCCCTCGGAACCTGCTCGGCAAACGAGATCGACGGACGGGTTGAGGAGCTTTTGGAAATGCTGGAAGTCCAGCATTTCGCAGATAAACTTCCCTCAGAATTGAGCACTGGAATGAAGCGTGCAGTCGCCATCGCCAGGGCGCTCGCGCAGGATCCTGAGGCCATTCTCTACGACGAGCCGACGACGATGGTGGATCCGTTGATGGCTTCGCACACTGGCGATTTGATCTTGAAGCTCAAGGAAAAATTCCATAAAACTTCTGTGGTTGTGACGCATGACACGCATCTGGCGCGCCGCCTCGCAGATTCGGTGATTTTCCTGCATCAGGGGAAGGTGATTTTTTTTGGCGGCTGGCCAGAGTTCGAAGATTCGCAAGATCCCTTCATCCGTAATTTCTGCGTTCAGGACGAACTGATCCCCGCGTTGGATGTTGTTGTCAGCGCGAGTGAAACTTAATGAGCGCCGGATCGACGGTCGATCCCAGGGGGGATCCGAAATCAAAACTGCGGCGTGTCCTCGGCTTTTGGGACGTTCTGCTCTTCAACATTGCCACCGTGCTCGGGCCGCGCTGGCTGGCGGAAGCGGGGCACAACGGCACGTCTTCGATCAGTCTGTGGATTATCGCAGCGGCATTGTTTTTTGTGCCGAGCGCATTTGTCATCAATGAGCTTTCAACGCGATTTCCGGATGAAGGCGGGCTATACGTTTGGTCCAAGGAGGCATTCGGCGATTTTCATGGCTTTGTCGCCGGATGGACGTATTGGATTTACACGGTGTTTTATTTCCCCGGATTGCTTCTTGCGAGCGCGTCCATGGCGGCATACATCGGCGGCGAAAGTCATGCAGACCTAGCCACAAATCGGGAATTTCTGATCATTGGCTCTATCGTGCTCCTCTTTGTCGCCGTGTACTTGAATGTCATCGGACTGAATATCGGCAAATGGCTGCAAAACGCGGGAGGGATCTGCTCCTACGTTCCGCTGGTCATTCTGGTTGGAATCGGTGCGGCGATCTGGTGGATGCACGGCTCAGTTACGCACTTTAGTTGGAAGAATATGCTGCCCGTTTGGAACCAGGCGACAGTGAACTTTTGGCCGCAGATGGTTTTCGCCTTCGCAGGCTTTGAACTCGTATCTGCGATGAGCGAGGAGGTGCGCGACCCTCAGAAGACGCTGCCGCGAGCGGTTTGGGGCGCAGGCACATCGGTTGCCGTGATTTACATCGTGGGAACGCTGGCCATTCTGGCGCTAATGCCTGCGACGCAGGTGAATCCAATCAGCGGCGCATTTCAGGCGCTAACTCTGGGTTCAACGGCCTTGAAGGTCGCGTTCATCGGTATTTTTGCGGCGGCGCTGGTAACGATCGGAAATGCGGGTGGGATTGGAAGCACGGTGGCAGGAATTGCACGAGTGCCGTTCGTCGTGGGAATCGACCGCTATTTGCCGAAGGCGTTTGGCAAAATTCATCCGCGGTGGCGTACGCCGTACGTCTCGATCATCGTGCAGGCAGTGCTGTCGTGCATCATTCTGCTGCTGGCGCAGATTCAAGCGACGGCGACAACGGCTTATCTCGTGGTTGTGGACGCGGCGATCGTCCTGTATTTCATTCCGTTTTTGTATATGTACGCGGCGGCTATCAAGCTGGCATATCGAAAAGACCGGCGAAGCAATCCACGGGCGATTCTCATTCCGGGCGGCAAGCCGGGAGCCTGGATCGCTGGCGGGCTGGGCTTCTGCGTGACAGCGCTGGGAATTGCGCTCGCGTTCATTCCTCCCGGAGGAACCGAGAGCACATTCAGTTTTCTCGCGAAGCTGATTGGCGGCACGGTGGGAACGATTCTCGTCGGACTGGTATTGTATTGGCGCGGCGCGCGCCAGAAAGCGCGCGAATTGCACCGGGCGTGACGTTCACGCGATTCGCGTGCGCGAAGCGCTACCTTCGCAAATTGCTCAGGCTTGTCTAATCACGGCCCGGTGCTGCGGCGCGGACGAGCTTGGGCGGCGAAACCGCTTGCTTGAAAATTTCCTGCTCGGGTTCAGGCCGGCGCGCGATTTGCACGGGCTCGATCGTAACGGGCTTGTTGCTCTCCGCGGACTTCAGAATCGCGCGAATGATGCGCACGTCCGCCATCCCTTCTTGTCCCCCGGGCTCCGGCTCTCTGTTTTTCAGAATGCAATCGGAAAAATAAATAAGCTCCGCGGCGAACTGATCGCGCTTTGGAAAAGTCTCCTTGGTGGTTTTGCCTTTGACCGTAATTTCCGCTTTCTACAGATAACGAGAGCCGGGAACCAGAGTACCAGCGTTGCAACCAAGAGCCATAGACCGCGCACTCCAAATGCATAAGCGCCGCCGATAGCAAGTCCGACCGCACACGCGTTAAGAATGCACCCGCTCGCCCTCGATTATCTGGAACTGACCGAGACACCCGGGGCAGACCCGCGGCTTTCCTGCATGGAACCCCCTCCACGGCATAATTGTCTTACAACTTGGACATTCGACGATCGGTCGCCACATTTAGCTTATTGCGGCCCTTCCACTCGCGGGCTCAATATCACGGCCCGAAATAATGTGATACAACCCATCCGATCTTCCCCCGGAGCGTGCTAGGAACAGAAAAAGTACCTTGTGGATTCCAGTCTCTCCAGGAACTCTGATGTGTTCTCCATAAATTCCGGGTTGTAAAGTAGTTCGTTCACTTGTTGCGTAATTAAGTCCGTCGTGTCAAAGATGGCGCGCCATCAAACCCCTCGGCGTTGATATGGTTCTAGTTTCGGTGGCGTAATGTGATCCAGTATCGGAATGCACACAAGGAAAGCTGGGAACCAAAGCACGGCCATCGCAACCAACAGCCACCAGCCGCGTACACCGGCCAAGTACGAAGCACTAAGTGCGAGTCCGATCGCGAACAAACCAAGCCCATTGGACCGGGACCTAGCGATCTGAAATTGATGGAAGCATCCGGGACAAACCCAAGGCTGCCCTACCCGGAAGCCTCTCCAAGACATAGCCGTGCCACAAACGGGACACTTCACGTTTGGTCGCCACATTACTACGGACCCCAAAAGAGCGATACTACGAACCCGATTTTGCCGGCGACCGTCTTAGGTACTGAGAACGCAGGATCCCAGCTGTCTAGGAATTCCGCCGCGTTCTCGATGAACTCAGGGTCGTAATAGAGAGAGGAGCCAAACTCTTCGGTCATTTGCGATAGGTTAGAAAAAGCATTGCCCACGGTCAACATGGTGCTGCCTATTCGAGGAGCAAACAATGAGCCCGTGTATGCCCCGTGAGTGGCGGCCATATTAAGTGCAGCGGACTTAAATTCGCCTTCGGCAAGCTGTCCGCCGCCGTACCCCATCACCTCCATTAGTAAGCCTGAAGTAATCTCTTCCTCGTACGTGCCCACCGCAGAAGCTCCCATATCGACCTCACTCGGATCATAGTTGTAGTCCTCGACATACATTGATCCATCGGTTGCGAAGGAAATGGTCGGGTTGGTCGAGTCGTTTGGGTCGTAGTCGGAGCCCAGAACGGAGATGCCGCCGGTAAACTGGAGCATGGTATAGTCCATATCAACTGCAGTGCCGCTAGCGACCAGAGGCATCACCATAGAGCACGGGGCTGCCGTCCCATCGAGCAAACATCCGCCGCCGCCGTTGAGGCCGTACCCACCGCTACCGCCGCCACCGCTGCCGCCGAGCCACGCAACACTTCCGCTGTCATCTTGGCCGGTATTGCCGCCGTTTTGGCAACTCACGTACCGGCCAGCGCCTCTCCCCTGTATGCAATTGTCCATTCCACTGGGGTCAACCAGAGTTGCGGGCCGATTTGTCGCGTAGGCGTACCGGTTGAGGGACTGAGGATCTGTCACGTTACCCCCGAGCGGATCGGCAGTCATAAAGCGCCCTAAGCGCGGATTGTAATAGCGACCTTTGGCATAATACAAGCCCGTCTCCGAATCGTATTCGTACCCCGTGAATTTGAAATTCGGATCGCGCCGCCAGCGAGAGCGCCGCTCAAGCGCGAATTTCCCTCCTTCACCTGCTGCGAAAAAACAGAAGTGAAAATCCTCGGTTCGCCGATTTTTCCGGATTTCAGCAACTCCATCATGCGCAGATTGCCGCGCTCAAAATGCAGCCGGTAGGCAATCATCAGCCTGACGCCGGCATCGCGCGTGGCCGTGATCATCGCTTCGCATTCGGTCTCGTCCATGGCCATGGGCTTTTCGCAAAGCACGTGAACGCCCGCCTCGGCCGCACCTTCCGCATAGGCGCGATGCATGTTGTTTGGCAGCGCGATGTAAACCGCATCAACCTCGCCACTCTTCAGGCAGTCGGCGTACTTTTCATAGTTGTACGTGCGCGAAACTTTGTATTTTCGCGACAGCTTTTTCAATTTCTCCGGATCGCTCGAAACGAGCGCCACCAGCTCCGAATTTTCCTGCGCATGGTGGAACGCGGGCAGCACAGCGATCTGGGAAATGTAGCCAAGACCGACCACGGCGTAGCGGATTTTCTTTTTCCCGGGTGCTTCTTCCTGAAGTTCTAGGGGTTGTTCTGAAGTGGACACCGATTGTCTCCGTTCCGATTTTTGAACATTTTCGACGGAGAGATTATGTGTTCGTGAAGGGGCACGGTCGATACAGCGAAGGGAGTACTTCCGTGCGGAAGCTTAGGTAATTGCGTGTAAGGCGGCGCGGAAATTAAACCGTCTTATCCTTCGAGTAGCAAATGCGCTCGAGATTGCATTCGATGCACTTCGGCTTGCGCGCCTGACAGACTTTGCGGCCATGCCAGATAATCTGGTGCGAAAAAAGAATCCAACGGTCGCGGGGGATCACCTTCATCAAATCCTGCTCGATCTTCTTCGGATCCGTGTTCTTCGTTAAATCGAGGCGCTGCGTCACCCGCTGCACGTGCGTGTCGACCACCACGCCCGAAGCGATTTGATAGCCGGTTCCGAGGACGACGTTTGCGGTCTTTCGCGCGACACCCGGCAGCGAAAGCATCTCTTCCATGGTTTGCGGAACCTTGCTGCCAAAGTCCTCAACGAGCTTTTTGCTCGCTCCGATCAGCGACTTTGTTTTGTTGCGAAAAAAACCTGTAGTACGAATTTCGTCTTCGAGCTCGCGCGGATTTGCATACGCAAGGTCCTTCGGCGTCGGATATTTGCGAAAAAGCTCCGGCGTGACGATATTGACGCGGACATCAGTGCACTGCGCAGAAAGAATCGTTGCAACGAGCAGCTGGAACGGATTGTCGTGCTTAAGCGCGCAGGTTGCCGCGGGATAAGCCTCGTCGAGCTTCTCGAGAATCGTGCGAACACGTTTGGGATCCGTACCGCGAACTGCAGCGCGCCGAGGATTTGCGCGCAGTTTTTGCTTGTTTTGCTTTCCGGTTTTTGCAGGCATAGCAGGCGAGAAAATATAGCATACGCGCTCGTCCCAAACGAGCGCGCGCAGTGGCTCTTCAGTGCCCGCCGATGGAGTCGCGCACCACGCCGTAATCTTCCGCCCAGCTATCGGACATTTGGCTGCGAATATCCCACAGCTCGGGAAAGAAACGCACGCGCAGGCCTTCGTTCAGCAATTCGACGGCGCGCCCTTTCAACGATTTCGCGCCGAGTCCGATGGTCCGCATGATCAACTGCATGTGCACTGCGCGAAAGCGCTGGAATAGCTCGTCGAATTCCGCAAGAGCTTCGGCGACGACGTAAGCGGGCCCGTGCGCGTATTCGGAATTGTAGATTTTCTCGATGGTGAGTCCGTGCTTGTCGAGATAATTCGCCTTAAATGTTTGCCAGAGCGGCGTGTGCATGCGCAACAATGTGCGAAAGCCGGGCGATTCCTGTCCGCTGCCATTGCCGAGGCGCAAACGGATTTCCTGATATTCCTTCGGCGACATCGTTTCGAGCAGCGCCAGCTCGTCAATCATCATGCGCTGCGCGGTGTGCACGCGGCGAAAAAGGGTGAGGACGCGAGGCGTATCCTCTTTCTGCATGTAGTCGTCGATGTCGAGCAGCGTATAGCCGATCAGCTTCATCCACATCTCTTCGGCCTGATGCACCACCTGAAATTGCAATTCATCACGATTGCAAAATTCATGAAAATCTTTTTGGCAGGAGAGCAGCGCCTTGGTGTTGAGATAAATTTCGTAATCCAGCGTGCCTTCGCCGTTCATGATCGAGTAAAAGTACTCCCGATCCATGGTTGTTCCTCCGTTTTGCGCGGCGCCTGAGAATTGGGCCGAGCTTCTGGATTCATCTTATCGCAAATCGCAGACGCGCCGAATACGGTTTGCGACGAGCGCGTGTTGGCATCAGAAGCAGCTCACCTTGCAGCGCTCAAGACGACGTGCTCGACCCAAACGGATCTTCGAGTGACGGGCTCGGCGGAGTCAGCAGCTCGGCGCCATCTTCGGTCACGTGCATGTCATCTTCGAGCCGAATTCCAAATTCTCCGGGGATGTAGATGCCCGGTTCGTCGCTCGTAGTCATGTTCGCTTGCAGCACCGGATGCAGCGGCGAACCCCACATGTTGTTGTCGACCAGGTAAGGCCATTCGTGCATATCCATGCCCAAGCCATGACCGACGCGATGGGTGAAATACTTGAAGCCTGGTCCGTAGCCGGCGTCGACGATGACTTTGCGCGCGGCCGCGTCAACCGCTCCCGTCACAACGCCGGGTTTTGCGGCTTTCAAAGCGGCTTGCTGCGCTTCGTGGACGATATTAAAGACCCTCACCATCTTGTCGGTCGGCTTGCCCAGCACAAACGTCCGAGTGATGTCCGAAGTAAACCCTTCCACCTTGCAGCCATCATCGAGCATGATGATCGTGCCTTCGCGAATGGTTTGCGGCGTTCTTGATCCGTGAGGCAAAGCGGTGTATTCGCCGATGTTCATGCTTGCCTCTCCAACGAATCCTACCTTGGCATAGGCAGCGTGGAGCAGAGCCTGCACGTCTGCTCCCGTCATCCCCACTGTCAGGGACTTGTAGACCGCTTCGTAAACGCTGAGCGTAGCGTGCGCCGCCAGCCGGATGCACTCGACTTCGTGGTCCGTCTTGATCATGCGGCAGCCGGCCGTCACCGGCGTTGCGCTGACCGTCTCGATTGCGTGCGCGCCCGCGTTGGCGAGGCTATTCGAGAAAACGTATTTGACCGTCTCTTCAATTCCCAGGCGACCTGTGCCGATGCCGTAATCTTTGAGGCTCTTAATCAGCAGAGCGAACGGGCTCTCGTCTTCCTGCCATACTCGGATATCCGCCGCTGATCCGAAGGGGCTATTGGCCAGAATCTCTCGTGCGCGTCCCTCCTCGAAAGCCGGACACACGACAAATGGATTCGCTCTGGCGGGAATCACCACCGCCCACAGACGCTCGCCTCCGCCGATCTGGGCATTGGCAAAATAGAGGGTCGAGGTGCCACCGCACAGCGCGATGGCGTCAATCTTGTTCGCCGTCATCAGGCGCTTGGCTTTCTCGACGCGCGCCATGCGCTCGTCGTTTGTGATCGGGCGCACCCGACTGGTCATCGACGGCAGCGCCGCGATGGGTGGCGGAAGCGGTCCGCGCATCACTTCCTGGGGCTCACGCTCCTGCGCCGAAGTCGAAGCACCCATCAGGGACTTGCCAGCGGCGGCTGCCACAACACCTGCCGACGTGAACCGCAGAAATGAGCGCCGTGACAACATCGCTTCCTCCTTCTCAATTCGACGATGACTTCTTCCGCTCCATCCATGCGGCTAGCTTCGCCGAGATGGCGTGTGAATCCTACGCGTCTTCTGCCAGCGACACAACAAATCCGAATTGTAGGGCGACGTTCCACGCGCCCCCGTTCCCGAGAAGAATGCGAGCGAGAAGAATCCGGACGAGCGCGCAATAGAGAGATTTTATGTCAGAGGTTGCGCCGCGTGTTTGTTTCGAGGGAGAATGTAAGGCACGCGCCCGTAGCTCAGTTGGATAGAGCGTCTGCCTACGAAGCAGAAGGTCGGGAGTTCGAGCCTCTCCGGGCGCGCCATCCTCTCCTATGTTTTTTGTCTATGTCATCCGCAATCTGGCGAGTGGCCGTTTGTACACTGGCCATACGGCTGACGTGACACAGCGCCTCGGCCAGCACAATCACGGCATCACGAAATCAACAAAGAATCGAGGAGGCTGGGAGCTGGTTTACCAGGAGCGATTCTCTACGCGAAGCGAGGCAATGAAGCGGGAGCGATTTCTGAAATCGGGGCAAGGGCGGGAAGAGGTGCGCCGACAAATCGAGAGCCGCTAAGGATAGAGTCCGCCTTCGGCGGAAAGCAGAAGGTCGGGAGTTCGAGCCTCTCCGGGCGCGCCCTTTTTAAGGCATTTTGCCCCAACGACTTCAGGCCATACCTTTTGATTGCTTTCGAACTCAATCAGCGCTCGTCGCGTATGAAACCACTCAAGCTTTAACTTGTCCGGTAACCACGTTTATGGCCCATTTGCCGTCTGTTTTGGAACCGACCAACGGAGATCAGGAGATCCAGCCGCAACCCGGGACGTTTTTTCCCGCCCACTGCCCGTTCCGCTTTTGCAGAAAAACGTACCCTCCGGAGCCGCAAGTCCCCCCGCATCGATGTGCTACGTACACGAGCGCCTGCGTTTTGGCAGAGTTGAATCCAACGGCGGAAACTGAGGTGTAACCGCCGGAATTTGGGTAACGCTGATAGAACTCCCTCCAAAACGCGAGCGGGTCTCGGGTGCTCTTCTGGGAAATGTCGATAAGTTCGTCCTGCGAGACTAGATCGTATGGTAGGTCGATGGGGATTTTTCGCGAGATCAGCATTTGAGTCTTGTTCTTTCGATTGAAATCCTCAAGTAAGTCTGCGGGGAGCTGCTGGAGATGGGGATCACAATATTCTTTCACGAGGTAGATACCGGCTATCGACACGGTTTCTCTGATTATGATCAACGGCTTTCCTTTTAATGTCGGTCGAGTGCCCTGCAACACGGCAGCATACACTTGATAAGCTTCCTGTTGGGAATAGTTGCGTAAGCGTCCATGCGAGGCGGGTATACCCTGTGTCCCCGGTGCCGACAACAAGGCAAAGAGCAATGCGTGTGCGAAAACCCTCATCGGTTCCTCCTTAGCCTCGACGCCTTGGATGATAGCCTGGAGGACTTACCTGTGCCAGAGCGCAACGGGGCTTTGGTCGCATTGAACGCATCGAATCGGCTCACCAGCAACGACTTCAAATTGTGGCAACTTGCCACGAATTCGCCCAGAAAAGTTCTAAGATCGTCCCCTTGGGCGCGCCAGTTATGCAATCGTTTGATCACCGGTCAGGACTCTTCGTCTCGATCCGTTGATCGCCCTCGTCGTAATATCCCTTCCTTGCCAGGATATTGTAGCTGTGCCCGCGCACCGTCACATGAATCCTCCGAAACGATCCGTCATGTCGGAGGTTGGACGGTGAATATCCCAGCCTGTACTGCGAGCGCAGTTCGCCTTTGATCTGCTCAAAAGCTTGCTCAACTTGACTGCCGGATTTCACGCGAATGACGCGCCCTCCGGTTGCGCTGGTGAGTTTACGAACCTGCGCGTCTCCACGGTATTTCAGGTCCATTAGCGAATAAAATTCCGGATCGCTCACGATAATCGAGTAGACGATCACATTCGCTTTTTCTGCCGCTTCGATCGTTCTTTTCAGGCTGGTCTTGCTTCCTTGATCTTCGCCATCGGTCACCAAAACGAGCACTTCCCGTCCATGTCGCGCCTTCATCAACTCATTTGATGCCAGGTAAACCGCATCGTATAGGTGCGTACCGCCGACCGACGGCGTCCCATTCATTTGCAAAATGCTTTTTCCTGTCTCGTTGATTTCAGCCGAATCGATCGCTTGCTCCAGTTTCGCGCGTGCGCTCGTAAAATCCTCAAGCAACCTCACATCGGCATCGAAGCTCATCGCAAACGCCTGGTCCCCGCGCTGCAGCACCGAACTTAGGAAGTTTTTCGCCGCCTTCTTTTCCGTCTCCAGCAAATTGCTCTGGCTATTGCTGGTGTCCATCGCGATTCCCAAACTCAATGCCACATCTGTATCCGGCGAAAAATATTCGATTTTTTGAGGGATTCCGTCGTCGGTCAGTTCAAAATCATTTTTGTTCAGGTCTTGAATCACATTGCCGTGACGCCCCTCAACCGTGGCATATATGTTGACGACCACCGATGAGGATTTGATGGATCCGCCTGACCTGCCAGTCTGTCCAAACGGCGCAGCCGTCCGCGCCGGGGCGAGGAAGCACAGCGTCATCGCAAAAATCGTTTCAATCACCTGTGAAAAACGTTTCAAAACGATACCGCCCAATATCGGTGGGTCCCAAGTTCAATCTGCTTCGTCGCTCATATCCTACGCACGCTCGTTCAGGAAGTCGAACCGAAGGAAAAAGCCGGACGCGGGCAGATGCGTCTATCAGATACCTTTACCTTGCCCGGGTCCGGCCCGAATATCAGCAGGTGCTTCGTCGCCGCGTTGGTTGTTACTCTCCGACAGCTTGCACCGGCAGCGTTTCAATCATCTGCGGTTGCTCCGCCATGAACACTTTAAAGTTTTTCGGCAGGCCAAAATAATAGGTACCCACTTGCGGTATCCGCAGCTCCCGGATGACCAGTGCTCCATCGTGCCGGATGCAAACGAGCTCCTCATTTTTGCTCATGTTTTGGGTGTAATCGAATGATTCGGGAAGGAGCACGGTGACATTTCGGCCTTCGCGCGTGATCCAGATCGTCGCCATCGACGTATGGTTGTCGATCGAAAGCGTGTAGTCTCCCGCAGCAAGAGTCTTCTTCCCCCATTGCGCTTCTGAAGGCAGCGTAAACTTGCCTTGTCCAGCCGGGCCTGCCATCAAACGCGGCGCAAACATTGCGCATGCCATCACAACGCCAAGCAACACCCCAGAAATAGTTCTCCAGCTGCGATTCATCGAGACTTCTCCTTTTGTCCAGTTTTTGTGCGCGGCTGGCTGTCGCCAGACTCGCTTGGGCCCAGATACGTGTATCGCGTGCCTATGCATTTTCTGAATGCACGCCGTGCCGCGCATTAGTACTTCAGTCCCGATAACGGATAGGTGTTTCCAAAGAATTAATTCAGCCTTGTTAACGGTGGATTAGCTGTGAGCGGTAGTCCAATGTGGATTGAGCAGGGAATCCGAAATTGAGGCTGCGTCGGATGGGGTTTTTCTCCCAGAGCACAAGCCTCCGTGCGGGGCTTGCGCCCGCGCAGCCTAAAACGATAAACTTGCATCGTACTCCCAAGGATGCATTATCTTTCAGCATGCAAGAATTGTTCTATGACCGCTACTCCAATTCCGATGGATATGTGCGCACGCTAATGCCGTCGCGCCGAGGAGTCCTGGCCCTCGTGGAAAATCGCGGCTCGATGCGGATGCTTTTGCGGCTCGTCTTGCCAGCGATGGTTCTTTGTCTCCTCGCTTTCGGCGCAAGCCGAATGCGGCCACATGCGCGCACGCCGTTCTGCTATGCGGATGCGGCGACCGCGCAAGATGTGTTGCATTCTCCGATTGCCGTCATTGCCCCTGCAGTGATTCACTCACGGCCGAGTCTTAAGATCTGGCCGGTCTTCCAGCTTTCCGAGGGGGACCATGCCATGCTCAGCGAAGCCGTTCTGCCTTCTTTGCTGCGGGCACCTCCCGTTTTCCGCATTTAGCTCTCTTGCCCTATTGCTGTGACTTGAACTGCGCGTAATCGGCGCAGAACAAGTGGGTAAATGGGCCCCGACCAAATCGCAATTCCTGAATCGAGAAAAAATGGATGGCTCGTCAG
>JASHRN010000206.1 GCA_030037335.1 Candidatus Acidiferrales bacterium
ACCGATTTCGCCTACAAAGAAGCACTGGTAGACTTTGCCAACAAGCAAGCTTTCCTCAACAGTCTCTCTCGCCCGCCAGAAATCCCCGATTTCTCTACCGAGCCTGCCGTCGTCGAGGTGGAACCGCTCATGCCTTCCGACTGGACTTCTCGCAATTGGGAAAACGAAGCTCGCGAGGCTTCAAAAGTTCTTCGTGGCTTCCCCGATCTCTATAGCTCTCGCGTGCACTATTATTTGGTTTACACAACGTACTATCTTGTGACCAGCGAGGGCACCAAGCTGCGCATTCCGCACAGCGATGCCGGAATCGAAGCCAGCCTCGATACGCAAGCCACCGACGGCATGCCTCTCCACAATTTTTATGCGCAATATGCTGCCACTCCTGCGGAGCTTCCCCAACCGGATGGGGTCAGCAAGGGCCTGATCCAGATCGCTCAGCAGCTCGAAGCCTTGCGCACAGCTCCCAACGTCGATGACTATGAAGGCCCGGTCCTTTTTGACGCTCCTGCCGCCGGCTCACTCCTCGCTCAGGCTCTCGAACCCTCGCTCTCCGGTGCTCGCCCGCCCCTTTCGAGCGTTCCGGCTTACGATCAGATGATGGAGCAGGAGGGCGGCCATAGCGACTGGACCGGGCGCATAAATTCACGCGTGCTCCCTCTGAACGTTTCGCTCATCGACGATCCTTCCGCAAAGGATTTTCAGGGCCAGCCACTTCTCGGCGGCTACAGCATCGATGCCGAAGGCGTCCGCGCCGAGCGCGTCGCCATTGCCGAAAATGGCCTGCTGAAAAACCTGCTCATGTCCCGTCGCCCCGGTCCTGATTTCGAACTCTCCAACGGTCACGGCCGCTCCGCTTTGCCCATTCTTTCCCCTGCGACGCCTGTTTCCAGCAATCTGTTTTTTCAGGCGACCGACACCATTGATCCCGCCGCCCTCCGAGAGAAATTTCTCGATCTCTGTCGCGCCGACGGCCAGAAATGGTGCATCGAAGTCAAGCGCATGGATAATCCCGCGCTCTCCTCTCAGTCGCAGCAGGATTTCACCGATATTCTTTCAGGAGTAGAGGAAGGTTTGAGCAGCGGCGACCGTTTGCCTCTGCTCGTCTATCGCGTCTACGTCGATGATGGCCATCAGGAACTCGTTCGCGGCGCTCACATCAAAGGCCTCGACATTCGATCGCTTCGCTCCATCGCGGGAATCGGCAGCGATTTTTCTGTATTCAATTTCATGCAGAGTGGCTCAGCGGGATTTGCAGGCACAGCGCTCGACACTTTTGGTTCAGTCGAAGACGGCATTCCCAGCTCCATCGTCGCGCCGTCGCTTCTTCTCGAAGACGTCGAAATTCGCGGCTACCACGGTGAGCCGCGCCGCCTTCCACTGCTCCCAATTCCATCTTTGCAGCCCTGACTTGCCGCCTAGTTAATCTCCGCAAGCATCTCCGCATCATCGTTCAAAGAAATCTTATCCGGTTTCATCGGCATCTCGAACTTGAATGGTGTAGTCTTGCCGCGAACCATCAATAAGCCCAGATGAATCGCTTTTCCCTGCACGTGCACATAAATCGGAATCAGGTCTTTCCATCCATCCGGCACGCCGGACTGCGTGACCGTTCCGTTCACAAGCCATTGGTTGTTGGCCGCGCTCTGAACTGTATAGTCCAGGTGATATGTCGCAATCCCCGTCCCATATACATACTCATTGAAGAACCAATCCATGCGATAATTTTGATCCAAGTCCATCGCCTGAGTCATGTGCCGTTCAACAATCGTTTTAAAGTCCTCCGTTGATGCCGCCTCTCCACGGAAAGTCTTCGTGAAATCCTGCATCATCGCTTTGAACGCTGCGTCGGGATCCTGGCTGCGCGGATCTTCTAGCATGGCTCGCAGCATTTCCAGCACGTATCCGCCTTTGTCGTAGACCACCACGTCGTATCCTCTCGGCGCCAGCGACGATGCCAGGCGGTTTCCCATCCATATCGGACCCAAATTCTCATAGCGATGCCCAAAGTTGTCAGTGCTCAGAAGCTGATCTCTGTCAATATGGAGCCGGTTAACGAACTCCTTTTGCCCATCGCGGAGCTGCACATACAGATTGCCGGAAAATTGCGCAAATCCTTCTGAGAGCCACTGGTCATGGTAAGTTTTCCAACCCACTTCATGTCCCCACCATTGATGCGACACTTCATGCGCCCTGAAATAATCGCTGATGCCCACCTGATCGACCACGCCCAAGATGTGGCGCTGGGTTTCGTCCATGAATGAGAGTACGGACAAATAAAGCAACATCGGCCAGCCCTGGCCGTAAGTATACGGAATGTTCGTCACCGCCAGCCGATCGAACGGAAAAGGTCCAAAGTAATTCTGAAAAACGCGCAGATCATTTCCAATCTCCACGCCTGTCGTTTTCAACATGCTTGAAGGGTCCAGATTACCCATCGCCGGCAGCGCCGCCTGCTGGCCCGGAAGCGAGGGACTGGCAAGCATTTGCACAGTGCTCAGAAAATCGTCGGGATTGCGATTGCCGTACGCTTCCACATCGATATTCCCCACCTTGTCCGAATAAACTTTGTAATTTCCCATCGCGAATCCGGCAACGGCCTGCGGCATCGGGCTCTTCCATTTCGTCACAACCATCTTGCCATCCGTGCTTTCGCCGTCTTTATCGCCCGTAGCCACCAGCACCATTCTCTTCGGCGTGTGGAATGTCATCTCAAAATCCGCTCGCGCCGCAAATTCGTTGGCAATGCTGGGATACCATCCATAACTCGGGCAAAAATAGTTTCCCTCGCCTACGTGCTGGATGAAATGTTTGCCCTCGTATTGAAATGTCAGCGTTTCTTCCTGCCCTTGCGATGTGGGCTGCGGCAAGACGACTGCTACATAATCGCCATATGTCGGATAGCGGTCCTTCGGCTCGCGCGGCTGAAAAAACAGCAAAGAAGCTCCATGCTCGTCCTTGACGGAAGAGACGCGCAAATTGGCGCTCAGCGAAAAGACCAGGACTCGCTCGCCCGCCAACTGATATTGCAAATCAGCCACAGTCGTCGCGCTCATGTCCGCACTGCCGGTGAGTGTGGCGTCAATCTCATACTTCCTGGGCAAAAACACCTGCTTCACCAGCGGATTCTCATCCAGTTGCATCGCATTCGCGTCGCCAGCGGGGAAGCTCATCCACGTATCGAATAAAAAGGCAGGAGTGCCTCGTGATTCGTACCTTCCCACCGTGACTTCTTCCAATTCCAGCGCGTCGTACGTTGCCAGAATCCATCCCGCACTGTTCGTCTTCAGATCCGCGGCAAAATAGGCAGTCTTGGCGTGATCGCTCGAGAGCGCCCCCTCGAAAATTCGTGGCACAATCTGCGCAGCCAAATCCTCCCGCGCCTGCTGACGCTCCTGATAGAGCTGTACCAGCGAGTTATCGCTTGCATCCGTCCACTTCACCTGTTTTGCCACTTCGTCAAAAGTTCCATCCGTAAAGCTGAATGTTGCCTCGTTGAACGTCAGATTCAGCGTCTTTTGTTTCGTGAAGAGCTCTAGCTGCTCTGCTTCAGCTTGGTTGGGCGGTGTGATTTCGATTCGTCCCGCGCCCTTGAATGCCGCACCAAACACCATGCCATTGGCCGGCACGGTAAATTGAATCGTTCCGTCTCTCAGCGTGATGCGAATTCGGTCGCGCGTCAACGTCACATTCTCTACGCGTGCAGTTTTCGACGCGTCAAACGGCGCTTGCTCCACCGCGTTCCACACCGCTGTCGCATCCTGTGCCGCCGCTGTCTGCGCCTCGCAAATGCCGGGGCGGACAAGCGCCAGACACACAAGTGCGCACAACGGACAGAGCTTCCGTATTCGCAATCGGGCCTCCTGCTTTTCGGAACAGTAACTGAATGAATAGAACGGCACATTGTACTCCTCTGTGACTTACTGGCAATGTTTGGGAAGAAGAGGAATACGAAGGCAGAGAATCTACGGAACAATTACCGCCGCGCCATCAATCGCGTCGCTCTTCACAGCCAAGAGCGCGTCATTGGCTTGGTCCAGCGGGAAAATTGTCGACTTCGGTCGCAATCCAATCTCCGCGGCAATTCCGAGAAATTCACGCGCATCCTCGCGCGTCATGTTTGTCACGCTGCGAATCTGCCGCTCGCCCCAGAGCAACTTGTCATAGTCGAACGCCGGCATTTTGTCGAGGTGAATGGCATTGATCGCTACCACTCCGCCTTTTCGCAAGCTCCCAAGTGCAGCGACCACCACCGTCCCGCTCGGAGCAAATGTCACCGCGCGATCCAGCTCCACTGGAGGCTTTTCTTCTTCTGTCCCCACCCATTTCGCACCGAGCGATTCGGCAAGTCGCCGATGCGATTCTCCTCGAGTAGAGACGTATACTTCGCATTTCCACGCATTCAACACGGAGATGGCCAGATGCGCCGATGCGCCAAATCCCAAAAGCCCCACGCGCTCTCCGCGCTGCACGCCTGCTACTCGAATGCTCCGAAATCCAATGATTCCGGCGCAAAGGAGCGGCGCCGCATGCGAATCGTCAAGGCTCGCAGGAAGCGGATAAGCAAAATCCGCGCGAACGGCAGCAAATTCCGCATAACCGCCATCCACGCTGTAGCCGGTAAACACGGGATGGTCGCAAAGATTCTCCATCCCGCGCTGGCAGTAAGCACAGATCCCGTCCACGCCTCCTAGCCACGAAACTCCGACGCGCGAACCAACAGCCAGTTCCGGCATCGCACCCTCTACGACCTCGCCAACAATCTGATGCCCCGGAATCAGCTGCTTTTTCCGCGGCTCGAGTTCACCCTCCACGATATGCAGATCTGTCCGGCACACGCCGCAAGCCCGCACGCGCAACAGCACTTGGCCTGCCTCCAATTTGGGCTGTGGCACTTCACGAATCTCAAGCGGTCGGCTGGAAATGCTCCCTCGCGATGTCAGCACCCCCGCTTTCATTTGCCCGCGCTCCCTGGATCAGCGCAATCGTCTCACAATTCCAGCAAAGCCACTTCCGTCACTTCAACTCGCTCTTCCCGGTAACCACCTGCGCATGTCCAAGCGCCGCTACAAGCGACACGCCTCCGACGATATTTCCGAGCAGCGCAGGAAGAAAGAAATGTCCCAAATACGTCCCCCACGAAGTTGTTTTCAACGCCACCAGATAGAGCACCGTTGTCGAGCCAGCGATCACGTGCCCGAACCCTCCCAGCCCGATCAAATACGTAATCAGAACAATGATGCTTACCCGCGCCGAGTCCGCTGCAGGCAGAAGCCAGACCATCAGTGCAATCAGCCATCCTGCAAAAATTGCGCCGACGAATACGCCTCCAAATCCCAAACGTAGATGGGCCTTCCCAATCGCCAGAAACGCGTCGCGCACACTCGGCTCAAAAATTGACACATGCGCTACCGCCAGCGCAAACAAGTAGGTTCCCGCCACATTTGTGCCCAGCACCACGCCCCATAATGTTCCTACACTCTTCAGCACCTTCCGATTCCGGTGCAGCAGCAGCGGCAGAATCACCGTCAGCGTATTTTCGGTGAAGAGCTGCTGTCTGCCCAACACAACAATCAGAAAGCCCACGCTGTATCCAAGCTTTGTAATCAGATGAGTCCACATTCGGTTCGGCAAACCCGTGGTCAGAAAGGCCTCCGCAATGAACGAAAATCCCATCGAGAGTCCCGCCGCCAGTCCCGACCAAGCCAGCGCCTGCGCCGGCCGCCGCAGCTCGTCTTCGCCTTCCTGCCGAATCGCTTCGTAAACCACAGCTGCGCCAATTGCGGTCCGTTCCTCCACCTGCTTCTTTTCCATCTCCGTCGAGATGGGGCTTTCGGGCGGAATACCATCTGCTTCGCTGTGTTTGATTTTCTTGGGAGCGGCCACGTGGTTTTCCTGCTCTGCTGATGCCTTCGTGCGCGCTGATGTCACATTCCGGAATCTCAGGTCACCCCATGACCGTTGCCGAAGTCTAAATTCACGCCAGTAGTTATGTTCTATTGAAGGGAGGAAAGTATGCCGAGATACGGAAAGGCTGCTCAGAAGAGGGTCAAGAGCGCGATGCACCGCCGGAAACGCGGGACATTGAAATCCGGCAAAGGCGGAAAGGGCGGCCGGGTGAAGAGCCGCAAACAGGCAATTGCCATCGGGCTGTCCGAGGCGCGCAAAAAGGGCGCGAAGGTCCCGCGAAAAAAGTCTTGATTCTCAATTTGATTTTGTTACGACGACCTCGCTGGATCCCTGCCTTGACTGTGAGCCGAAGAACTGCCCGGAGCGAGGGGGGAACTCACCCCGGGCTTCCCTGTGGGTTGGCTGCTTGGGGAACTCTAGTAAGACCGTGCTGGGCCTGCGAAACGGTGTCTGAGGCGGCCTAGAAAAATATTGAATGGGTTTGAACGGTGCAAGAAACTCAGCACCGGCCCGCGCCTCACTCCGATTCTCTCCAGCGCCCGCCGGATCCGAAAGTCGCGTCCCGCGGACACCATTCCTTTTTCGAGGGTCTCAATCGCGTCCGAAGTTCTGCCCGCCTGCGTATAGACCTCCGCCAGGTTCAGGTAGAGTTGGGCATGATTGCATTTCAGGTTGAGAGCTTCGCGGCAGAGTGTTTCCGCATCGCCAAAGCGCCGGTCCGCCATCGCCGCCAGCAGCCCTGTGTAAGAAAGATAAAAGGGGTTCTTCGGCGCCGCACCCAGCGCGCGCCGTGCATGCCCCAGTGCGTCTTCTGGATGACCGTCGCGCATGTGCTTCAGGCATTCTTTGAATTCCGTCATTCCCGCATCTACAGTCGAAGGTCCCGCCATCGCGCCTGCCGCCATTGCATAGGACATTTGAGCCATTCCCGCATCCTTTCGCCCGCGCTACCCTGCGAGTCCCGCAAAATTCTTTCACCGCTGCTGCCGCCGCATCAGCCCTTCCTTTTGCAGCGGATTGGCGACAAGCCTAGCCCCCGCCAGGCAGCTCTGACTACTGAACGTCGGTACAGTTTTGGTTCATCAGGGCGCGCGCATTGTGTCTTTACCCGTGGGGACAGGCGAAAAAATGTCAGCGGACTCGGAGGCGGGGTTTCTTGCATCATTTACGGGGATTTACGGTGATTCTGGCAGCGTGTCGCACGTCAAAATTCGGCGGCTGATTTTGTCTGTTCAATCGGCCAAAGCAGACAGGAGCACAAAGTTCTGTGTTCACCCAACGGCTGTTGACTTCTTTTGGGCGATCCGGCCCGATATGAGCCAATAGCACAAATAACCTGCAAAGCTCGCCCCGCTGACAATCCAGCAAAGGACGATATTAAGAGTCACAGCGAACACCACAACTGCCGCCGCGAATCCCCACATGAACATTTCTCCAGCGAAGGCCTGTCCCCATCGCGGCTTAGCGCCACTGGACGGAACTCGCGCGCGAAGAGCAGGAAAGAAGCGAGGCACGGCGGCGCAATATGCTCGAAAAGACTCTCCCTGCGAAGCAGTGAGTGCAGCTTCTTCCCGCCCAATCAGCCGGTAATAGAAGAAAAGCAGGCCGAATGTCATCACGAACCAGCCGACGCGGCTTGCCAAAAATCCGACGCCTGCCCCCAGCAGAACGCCTCCCAGATACAGAGGGTTCCGCGTCCATCGGAATGGCCCATCCGCGACCAGGTTTTCGGAATGGAGCGCATGGTCGTGAACAACATTGCTGCGAAGATAAGCCGCAGCCCAAGTACGAATCACGCCGCACAGGATGCACAGAAGCGCAGCAACCCCGAAAATCACATGCAGCGGCGCCACACTTCCAGTCATAACCGCTAAGTCAGGACTGAAATGGCGACCCCAGATAAAATTGGCCAGCGCTACCCCTGCGCATTCGTGGTCGAAGTTATAGCAAGCAAAGCCTGCGGCATACCAAATGCCAATGCAAAGAAATCTTTGCCGGAATTCGAATTCCGTCGCCCGCATCATGCCGATGCGTTCGCGGCAGGTGCGTTCATCGAAATGCGGCTGGCCTGTGGACGCAGCGCGGCCAGGCTGCGGCGCTGCAAAGACACAAAAACAACCCCCGCGGCGATCTGCGCGACCAGCGCTCCAATCCACACCGCTTCATGCGCCACCCATGACGCGGTGTCTAGAGCGAAAAGCGGCGTCGGGAGGAAGAACGCCGTGAACGGGTCTTGCCACAAACTGAGAGAGCTAACCACGATGATCGCGCAAACGTAATAGACGCCCAAATACAATACGCCCATCGCCAGCGGATGCGTGTTCCGCTGGATTTTCATCCATTGCAGGAACAGAAAATCGCAAATCAGCCAGAAGGCGAAAAAGAACACGCGGAAGATCGCGACCGTGAGGCTCCATTCAAGCGACGGGTCCCGCTTCCACTGAATCACCAGCACCATCGCCGCGCCCACGATTAGCGCGCCCAGGAAAAGATAGGGCGCGGGCCACATTTCCAGCCGGCCCAGCGATGCCGCGCTTCCGCCGTGCAACGCCCGCCTAACCTGATTCCGGTTCCGTAGCAAAATAAAACCAAAAATGAAAAATAAAAGGACGTTCACGCCAAACAGAATCGATTGGGCATCCAGAGGTGCTATTGGTCGAGCAGAGAAGATACCACCCGCTCGCGGCAGCGAAGGCGGAGGCTCGGACCAACTAAAGAATGCAAACAAAATGAAATTCAAATAGCACAAAAACCCAAGTGCTTGAGCCGGCGTGTAGAGCTCGTAATTCGCCGGGTCGCGTTTGATGTTTCGTGCAACCGCAGGAATGAACCACGCCAGAATCGTCAGATACAGAATGAAAAGAACGAGCGCATGATGAACCGGAGCGCCAAAAAACAGATCGCGGAATTCGTTCCCCGGAATCACAGAACGACCGACCTGAATGAAACTCGGCGCCAAACTCCAGGAACTTTGTTGAGCAAGAGAAATGGCGTCAAAAGGGCTGATCGAGCTGAGGCTCGCATATTGCGAAAGCGGAGTCGCAGAGCTCGTGTAACCAACAAAGGCGAGGAAAAACAAAATCGCCCAGGTGACCGTCCCACGGCGAAGAAACAGCGAGATGACCAGAGCGAATGCAAGATAGGCCAGCGATCCCAGGATCATCAATACATAGGCGGCGAGGATGATTGTCCACGACGCATGGCCGGCAACTGCTCCCACGATTGCGGCTGGAATAAAGCAAAGGAACACAAAGAACACCATGAGCGGAGCACCGAGGAGTTTTCCTAGGGTCAGCTCATAGGGCGAAAGCCTGGTGATCCGCTGAAAATCGAATGTGTTCTGGTCCTTTTCGCGCTGAATCGCATGCAGGCACGCGATGCCTCCGCCGATCACCAGCACAAGGGCCTGAATCCATAGAATGACGTGGAGCAGCGCCTCTCCGGCGACGAAATAGGTGCCATCCATATAAATGGCATGAGTGTTCTTGTGAAAAAACGTGTAGCCAAGAGCCACTGAAATCGCCGCGCAAATTCCTGCTGCAATCAGCAGCTTTTTCGGCCGCAGTTGAATCCGCGCGTTGCGCACAATTTCCGGATTCTTGAAAAGACTCATCGCCGCATCATCCCCTCGTCGCTCACATCACTTCTCCGCCGGAGAATCGCGCATAAATCTGCTCAAACGATTCCGCCGAACCTTCCACGCCGCAAACCGGCGCGCCTGCCATCACCAAATCGCGCACCAACCCCGCCAGCGCGGCGTCATTCCCGGCGAAGAGGAAATCCACGCTCGACGACCCTAGCGGCCCTTTCGATGAAGCCTGCGCCTCCGAAACTCCCGCGCGCCCCGAGAGCCATCCCATCAGCTGTTCGCCCGCCCCGGCCACGCGGATTCGAATGCGTCTTTGCGCCGCTTTCTCCGTCGCCGATTGCTCCATCACCGACGAGAGCTTTCCCGCTCTCAGCAGGTGGCCCATCTCCATAATCGCCACCGACGTGCAAATCTCCTCCAAGTCCGAAAGCACGTGCGAGCTGATCAGGATCGTCTTCCCTTCGCGATTCAAATTCTTCAGCAGGTCCTTCAATTCCACGCGCGCCTTGGGATCAAGCCCCGACGCCGGCTCGTCCAGCACCAGCACCGGCGGATTGTGCAGCACCGCTCGCGCAATTCCCAGGCGCTGCTTCATTCCGCGCGATAGTCCCTGAATGAACGCGTCGCGCTTGCTCTCGAGCCCTACCCGCGCGATCACTTCCGTCACGCGCGCCGGAATTTTCTCCGCCGGCATCTTGTATGCCCGAGCAAAATAATCGAGATACTCCCAGACCTTCATGTCGTCATAGAGGGAGAAGAAATCCGCAAGATAGCCGATAAACTGCTGCGCGTCTTCCGGCCGATGCTCCACATCAATGCCCTGCACTTCAACCGAGCCGGAGGTCGGAACCAGCAGCCCGCAGATCATTTTCAGCGTCGTCGTTTTGCCCGCGCCGTTCGGGCCGACGAAGCCGTAAATTTCGCCGTCCGCGATTTGCAGATTGACGCGATCGGCCGCGACAACCTGCGCCGGCCTTCCTTTAATGGGAGGCAGGTCATATTCCTTCGTCAAATTTTCAAGGCGTACCATATCCGTACCGTTTCAATGAACTCGGGGTTTTCGCGGATTCTGCTCCACCCAACCTCACCTGTCAATACGCAAACTGTTCAGAAAAAGTTTCGTGGCGTGACACTAAAAACAGAAGCAAAGCACAGGCTGAGAACCTGCGCCAAGCATAGCCCAATTACCGCAAGTATTCGTTGAACCATGCAACAGCGCGCAGTAGCACATCGCGGCTGTGCGCGGGGTTTACGAAGTGGTGGCCTTCGTGAGGATAGACGACCAGTTCGGTGGGCACGTGGAAATACACGAGCGCGTGCCAGAACTCAAACGATTGCGGCGTTGGACATTCGCCGTCGCTGTCGCCAACAACAATGAGCGAGGGCGTCTGCGCGTTTTTGACGAATTGAATCGGGCCGCTCTTCGCATAGACGGCGGGATCGTCGTAAACTGAGGCGCCGAAGTACGGGATCATCCACTGGTCGATGTCATTTTCGCCGTAGTAGCTCAGCCAGTCCGCAAGCCCCGCGCCGATCACCGCCGCTTTGAACCGGTGCGTCTGCGTGACCGCCCACATGGACATATAGCCGCCATAGCTCCAGCCGGTAATGCCGACGCGCTGCGGATCGATAGACACAGCGGCAATGGCGGCATCCACGCCCGCCAGGATGTCGCGAAAATCTCCGCCGCCAAAGTCTTTCACATTCGCGCGGGTGAAGGCTTCGCCTGAGCCATAACTGCCGCGCGGATTCGGGAACAGCACAAAAAATCCGTCAGCGGGCATGGCGTCGACATAAGACCAGCGAGTCGGCCAGCCCTGCAAGTTGGCCGCAGCGGGACCGCCATGCACACTCACGATGAGTCCGTATTTTTTCGCAGGATCGTAGTTGAGCGGATACAACAACCAGCCCTGCACCTGGCCGATGTCTGTACTCCAGTGAAGGCTTTCGGCTTTGCCCCATTCGGGATGCAACGTGCTGTTGATATGCGTGACCTGCTTCCAACTTCCGACCGGGCCGGCCCAGAGCTCCGGCGGATTGCTGAACGATTGGCGCACCACGGCGGCGATTCTGCCGTCGCGCGAAAGAGAAACGCCTGCGCCGAATCCTGAACTGATGCGCTCGCCCGCCACGTATAGTGTCGAGACAGAGCCGGAATCGAGACTAACCGAGGCAATACCAGTCTGCCCGTCGGCGATTTCGCTGAAAATAATGGAATGCGAATCCGAGGCCCACTCGACGGAATTGGGCGTGGCTTTGATGTCCGGCGTCACATCTCGTGGCTCGCCATTCCCATTTGACGAATCGGCGGCCAGCGTATAGACATCACCGCCCACGGAGCCTTCGTCGCTCATAATCCCGCCGATGAAAGCGACGGACCGACCGTCCGGAGACCATTTGGGTGTGCCGATTTGTATCTCATTCGTTGATTTGAAGATGGACCGTGGCTGTGTGGGATGCACGGCGTCAAAAATGCACAGATCGGCGATCCACCAGTTGTTGTCGCCATTGCCGTGCGCAGCCGTGGCCACAATTTTCGTCGAATCCGGCGACCAGTCGTATTCGTAAACGTACATGTCCGCAGGCGAAATTTCGCGGAGCTGGCTGGTGGCGAGATAATCGACGAGAGCGAGGCGCTGCTCGTAGGAGGCTTCGCGAATCACGCCCTCTGGCTGTGTTTCCGCGGCGAGCGGTCCCGCGGCACGCGGCGCGTTGGGAATGTAAAGAAAAGCAATTGTCTTTCCATTCGGAGACCACGTCGGCGCAGACGCGTCGCCTTTGATGTGTGTGAGCTGCAGCATGTTGCGACCGAATTCCCGAATGACTGCGGAAGGCTGGCAGCCCGGATCGGGCATGCAAACATACAGCTGGGACTGGCCGACGTGGGCGGCATCGGAGAAGAACGCGAGGTGCGTGCTGTCAGGCGACCACGCAACGTCGCCTTCTCTGGCCTCCGCTCCGGCCGCAGCAGCGCTCACGCGTTGCGGCGCAGCGCCGGATTTCCAGTCCGCGACGTAAATCGCGGACTTGCCCGAAGGCGCGCCATTTTTTCCGGCGAGCGCTTCGACCCACGCCACGCGCTGTCCATCCGGCGAAATCGCCGCTTCGGAAATTTCGCGCACGCCAAACATCGCGCGCATCGCTTCTTCGACCGCCGGGGATGGCTTGGGCGGTTCATTTGAATCCGATGCAGCCAGCGCCGCAGAGCTGATCAACGCTGCTGCGACAAAAATCCAAAGTAATTTCACGGAACGGTTCATTGCTAAGCCTTTCTTACGAGGAGATGCGCTCATTGACGCCGGCTACTCTGACACTCGATCCCAATTCATGCAAGCGCAGAAGCGCAGCCAGCGAGGCGTGGGGGGCTTGATGAAAGTCCTTTGAGGCAGCTGAAATCTAATCGCAGGTGCAAGCAGAGGAACCGTCTTTTGGCTTGCGATACAGGTCGTCGAGGCGCAGGAGAATGGCGAGGGTCTTGTCAGCGTTCCGCCTCACGACTGGATCCTTTGTGATGCTGCGCATTTCGAGAACATAACGAATCGCGGCGTTGGTAGTGGCGAAGGGCTTGAGAGGACCCTCTATTTGCCATTGATAATATCCAGACGATTTGTGTACTACCGTTTTGCCGTCGGGTCCGTATTCCGTAGGGTCCTCGAGCGTCAGTTTAAGGCGAAAGAGTGCAAAGAACCTGCTGGAATAGCGGCTTGGTGGTTCTGGAATGTAGCGCAATGTGGAATCTATGGAGCCGTCCGGCCAGAAGTCCACAGTTACTTCTGCTTTGTTACCGCGCGTTCTTGTTGGTACCGGGGCGGCGAAGCCCCAAAAATTCGAAACCACTGAGAATGTCTTATCTTTTGGCGTCGGGCCGGGCCGAACGTATAAACAAGCCGCCTGCTTCCTGCCTTCTTCAGTCAAGAGTTCGCCGGTTGTAGCCATTGTCCACAATTGGTTCACGATCACAGTTGCAGGTATCTGGGGCGGCGTCGGCGCGTTAGTCTGCGCACGCATGGATACGGTCATGAATGCAAACAATGCTGCGTAGCAGGAGAGGCGTTTCATTGTGGCGACCTTCTATAAGGCTAGCGCGATTCTGAGTAACGGCAATGGTACGGTCGTCATAACGTTAACAGCATGTTTTGAGCGGACTGAAAATCAGCAACAAGGAACGAAATTACTGATGCGGAGTCGTGCTGTGGTTGGGCCGGATGAAGAAGTGCCATTTATCGACGGACGCAGGCACGGCAACGTCGAAAAATCCGACCATCATTTCATCGTAAGTCTGGTCGCCCCAGCGAACCGCGACATTCGGATCGGGATTGTGCGGATTACCCTTCGAATTGTCGAACCACGCGACCGCCTGAAGTTCCGTCCCGGCCTTCAAAAACAGAGGCTGCTTGAGGCGATAGCTCAATTGCCAGTAAAAATTATAGTTCACGCGAAGGAGAGTCTGCACTGCGCCACCGGGCGTGCCGTTCGGACGAATGATGTTGTATTCGAATTTCTTTCCGCGCAGGTGCATGTGCGGAAAAAAACTGAGCAGCAGGCAATCGTTCGGAATCGTCCCGTGAACCTCGGCGCGATAGTCGGGATCGTTGGGCGGAATGATGAACCAATCATTCGTGAGCTGAAGAGTGAGGACCCTTTTTGTGGGCGGCTGCTTCGCGAAAACGAGGCCGATGCTCGTTTGATCGGTAGTAGCGCGGCCCTTGGTGATGTAATGCATTTGAAAAACAAGATCCGAGCCTGCAGGAATGAATTTCGCCATTCCGGTCGGCCAGTTGTCTGGAGAGCTGCCCGGAGCATAAACGAGAAGAACTTCGCTGTCGGTCCATTTCGCGTCGCGCTGGTCTTGCGCGTCTTCCAGCATGGACGCCGTGAACGGAACGCCGATGGGCGCATGCTGTAACCATTTGGAGTTTGGCGGCCGAACATAAACCACCGCGTGATGCACATTCGCTCGGCTCGATGGCCGGATTTCGGACATTCGCACCCATTCGTCTTTGGTGAAATGCGTGGGTACGATTTCGTACGTGTATTCCACATCGCCCGTTGCCGGAATGGCAACTGGCGTCGGCATTTTCACCACATCGTCGGGCTCTGAAATGATCCAGCCGGACGCCCATCGGCGCGGCGGTGGAGCATCTCGTGGATTTCCGGCGGGCGCGCCGGCATCAACCCACGCGGCGAGAGCAGCGATCTCCTGCGCAGTGAGCGAAGGGTCATTCGCAAAATGGCCACAGCATGGATCGGCGAACCACGGCGGCATAATGCGATGCGTCACGTTGAACTTGATTTGCTTGGCGAAGCGCCGCGTTTGCGCGTAAGTGACCAGCGGCGTCGGCGCGATTTCTCCTGCGCGATGGCACGCCTGGCAATGCTGCTGAAGTATGGGCAGAACATTCTTGTAAAACGTCGGCGCGGATACGGCGCTGGCTTGACGCGAATGAGACGCAGCCGAGTGGAACGCAACGGAGATTGCGAGAAAAGCTGCGCAGGTCACTGCTGCTTTGAGGCCCGAGAACATTCCGAAAGAAACCTAACACGAACGCGGAAGCGTTGAAAGGCGCGTCCAAGGCAGGACCGAGTGAACCCGATTGGCTTGACCAGTTTGAGGCCTGGAGGGCTGCCTATCGTGAGTCCGAAGCTCGACTGAGGTTGTGCGCTAACAACTCCTTTGTGGGTTGAACCATATTATTCTTTACATTCTAAGAAGCTTTTCCGCGTTTCCATGGGCAATGCGCTCCCGGTCCGCTGGACTGACTGGCAGTTTGTCCAGAAATTCTCGCGCCTGCGCCATCGATGCATAAGGATAGTCCGCGGAAAACATGATCCGCTCCACGCCCACTTGCAGAATTAAATCAAGGAAGTTCGGAGTGAAATTAAACCCACTGAATGTGTAATGCACATTTTCCCGCAAGTACGCCGTGATGGGCCGCTTTAATTTTGTCATCGCTGCGGGCATAACGTCAAACCGTGGCAGCATGAACGGCAGCGCTTCACCCATATGGCCAATTACAATTTGCAGTTCCGGAAACTCGTCGAGCACTCCTCCAAGAATCATGCGAATCACGTGTATCGCGGTTTCGATGTGCCAGCCCCATCCAGGACCGATCAGCATCTCCGTCACAATCGGCGAAAACCCGCTGTATGACGCGTCGATTACCGCCCGTGGTGGCTGCGTTGGATGCAGATAGATCGGCACGTTCAGTGCAACCGCGCGCTCGAGAATCGGCCAGAAAAACTTGTCGTCGAGATAGCGACCATTGGTGTGCCCATTGATCATCGCTCCCCTGAATCGGCAGTCGCGAACTGTGCGCTCCAGTTCCGCGGCCGCTTTGTCCGGGGCCGCAGTTGGCAGAGCAGCGAATCCTGCAAAACGCTTCGGGTATTTGTTGACCGCGGCGGCGACGAAATCGTTGGCCTCTCTCGCAGCAGATTCCGCCTCGGTTGCCTGAAGCTGCTCAGTGCCCGGAGAGGTCAGCGATAGCACCTGCACATCGATTCCTGCGGCATCCATCTCGGCGATTCTCTTCTCGCCCACATCACGTAATTTCTCAACGATTCTTGCCAGTGGATTCTCCGCATCCTTCGCGCGTTCCTTCAGTTTGCGTCTTGGTCCTTCCAGAAATGCAGGGCTCGCATAATGTTCTTCCAAAGTTATCGTTCGCATGATTCAAGTGTAACGCAAACGCTCTCGGCGCAAGAGCGAGCCCGCAGAAGACGCACTTGAAGGAAGCGCGTCGCGGGAATATGCTGCGCGCGAAGCCAGCAATTCTATTGTGAGGTGAGTCATGGAAAATTGGACGCGTCGGAAATTTTGTGTCAGCGCGGTGGCAGGAGGAATCGCGGCAAGCGCGAGCAGCGCGTTTGGCGCGATTGCAGCAAAGGCCGAGGAAAATCCGAGCAGCAAATTCGTAAACGGAAATGTGCTTCGAACAGCGGCCACGAACGGAAAGCGGCCGTGCATCATTTCCGCGCTAAACGGCCTGCATCATCTCGACGCCGGAATGCAAGTGCTGCACGCGACCGGTGACACCATGGATGCAGTTCTCGCCGTGGTCACGCCAGTCGAAGACGACCCGAATGACAATACCGTCGGCTACGGCGGATTGCCGAATGAAGACGGCGTGGTGCAACTCGATGCCTGCGTTATGCACGGGCCGACGCGTAAGTGCGGCGCTGTTGGCGCAATCGAGAAAATAAAAAATCCCGCGAAAGTGGCGCGCGTCATTATGGAGAGAACAAATCACACGTTTCTCGTCGGCGAGGGCGCGACGAAGTTCGCGATTGATGAAGGATTCAACCCGATGAATTTGCTGACGGACAAGTCGCGGCTTGCATGGCTTGCGTGGAAAGCGCAAAGCTCGAAAGATTGGCGCCCAGGATTGGATTCGCCGGAGTTCAACAAAGAGCTGGCGGAATTGTTAGACACGCCGGAACGCGAGGCATGGGCTCCATGGATTCGCCACGTTGTCGCGCATCCTCCCACCGGGACAATCAATTGTCTGGCCGTGAATGAAAAGGGAGAAATGTCTGGCGTAACCACCACTTCAGGTCTTGCGTGGAAAATTTCCGGGCGCGTCGGCGATTCGCCGATCATCGGCGCCGGGTTGTTTGTCGATCAGGAAGTGGGCGGCGCGGGATCAACGGGACGCGGCGAGGAAAACATCAAAATTGCCGGCGGGCACACTGTGGTGGAAATGATGCGGCGCGGAATGTCGCCAGCGGATGCGTGCATGGAAGCCCTGCATCGCGTGGTGCACAACTATGAGTTCGACAAATCACGGCTCAAGCTTTTCGATTTGCAATTCTACGCGCTCAATAAAGATGGAGTCCACGGCGCGGCGTCGCTCTGGTCAGATGGAGAAGACGGCCATTCAATCAGTTATGCGGTGCATGACGGCACCGAAGCGAAAGCGGTTCCGTTCACTCCAATGTTCCAGGGCCACGGCGGAGATTACTGAGAAGCCCGGCAGCGGAAGCAGGAATCCTGGATTGCTTACACAGTTTTATTTCTCATTGTGCATGCTGCCGGAAAATGACGTGTATGCGGGCGCGAAGTCGCGCCAGTGGCGGGCGATTTTTCGCCGCATGGTGCGCAAACCTGGACCGATAGCGTTTCGAAACGGATGGGGGTCGATCTCCCTAACACGCCTGAGAATTGCGCGTTTGACATCCCGGGGGACACGAAAACTCATGATCGCAGGCACCCACATGCTGGCCACGAGCTGACCCACATTGTCGAGAACTTTCGGCGGAGGGGTGACTTGGTCCAAGAGCCAGCGGATCACTTGAAGGTGCTCGATCACGTCCACATTCGCCCGTGATGTCTTGTTTCGTACGCTGGCATCGTGGAATCTAAAGCAGTTTAGCGGCTCACCGATGTAGGCGATCCTTCCCCGCAATGCCATTGCCGCCCAAAGTTTCCAATCGCCACAAACCGACATACCCTCATCGGCGCCACCAATTTGCTCATAAGTACTTTTTCGAAAGACGACGGCACTGGCGTTGGGCACTGGATTGTGGCGCACGAAGTAAATTCTGCATTCCTCGCGGCCATCGGCGACATAGTCGGCAGTCCACCGCTGGGGATCGATAGGCGCCATATGGGTGTCGGCGAATCCGGCGAACTCATTGTCAACATAGACGCGCTTAGACCGGCAATAAGCGAAAGTCATCCTTGGGTCAGTATCCATGAGGGACACAAGCCGTTCGAGCAGGCGCGCATCGGCGTAGTCGTCGGATTCGGCGATCCAGATGTATTCGCCGCGGGCAAGGCGGACTCCTTTGTTCCATTGCTTAAAGACACTGCCGGAATTGGCGGAATTGAATTCCAGACGGGCGCGAGGATCCGAGGCGTAGGCGGAAAGAATGGAGCGGCTGTCGTCGGTGGAGCAGTCGTCGAGGAGGATAAGTTCAAAATCCTGGAAAGTTTGGGCGAGGATGGAGTCGATGCGCTGGCGCAAAAAGCGCGCGTGATTGTAGTTGGGAACGATGATGCTAACGAGCGGCATTGCGGTCATGCGGCCCTGTCGGCACGGGTGAGCTGACGCCAGTGGCGGAGGAATTTAAGACGGACATGAGTCAGTGCGGGCCGAATCGCATGGCGGAAGGGGTGAGGATCGGATTGCATTACGAGCGTCAGGAGTGACTTCTTCAGTTTCCGAGGTATGTGACTGCTCATTAGAAGCGGCACCCACTGTACGGCGCGGTCGCGATAGGCTCTTCGCAAGACATCTCGAGACGGAGTCGCGCGGTCCTCAATCCACCGTGTGACTGTCAGGTACTCCGGGATGGTTGTTTCCGCAAAACTCAGAGTGTAGCGTTGGGCCTGGCCATGAAATCTGTAATAGTTAAGCGGCTGTGCGAAATAGGCCACGCGCCCGCGAAGCATCATCGCGGCCCAAAGCTTCCAATCGCTGCACAGGCGCATGGTTTCGTCAGCGCCTCCGACATCATTGTAGGTCGCCTTTCGAAACAGTGCTGAACTGGCGTTCAAGACGATGTTCCTTCGAACCATGTACCTGCGGCAGACTTCCTGCCCGTCCATGAAGTAATCCCTGCTCCAGCAGTCCTCGTCAGCGGCCCAGAAACGATTCTCGGCGAAGCCATCGACACGCCCGTCAGCAGTGAGACAGAATGAGCGGCAGAAGGCCAGGACGGTATCCGTCTTGGCTTCGAAAGCCTGAACCAGGCGCTCAAGCAGATGCGGGTCGGCGTAATCGTCGGATTCAGCGATCCAGACGTATTCACCTCGGGCGAGCTGAACACCTTTATTCCATTGCTTGTAGGTGCTGCCGGAATTTTTTTCGTTGAAGTTGAGACGGGTACGCGGATCGGAGGCGTAGGAACGGAGGATCGAGCGGCTGTCGTCGGTGGAACAGTCGTCGAGGAGGATGAGTTCAAAATCCTGGAAAGTTTGCGCGAGGATGGTCTCGATGCGCTTGCGCAGGAAGCGCGCGTGGTTGTAATTGGGAACGATGGCGCTTACTTTTGGCATGGGTGTGTCGCACTCGCGACGATGTAAGTAGGCCTTTCGCCGTTCCACCTGCGACGCGGGCGCAGGATGTAGGGATTCAAAAAAGGATGCTGACTTTTGCGGGCATTCGAGATTTGCTCGATGACGGAACTGCGCTCTTCAGCGGTTGGATCGTAAACGGTTCGGGGAGCGAGCCTGAATTGCGCGGAGCGGTGAAGACGATCAAATAGCCGCAGTCCTTGCCAAGGGCTTACATCCGCCGCCAGTGTCCGGAAACTCCATCTCGGCGCAGAATGCGGGTGCTGTGAATAGAGCTTAACTTTGCGGAAGCGGGCGCGGAGGAGGAAGGAGAACTCATCCTCAGTCATTTCCGAACAGTGATAAGGATTGGGAGAATCCACCCCGTAGACGCCCTTGTTGGGCGTGGAGATGATCAGCCTTCCGTCCGGAGTCAAGACGCGAAGGCATTCGTCGAGGAAGCCGAGCGGATTGGGGACGTGCTCGATGGTTTCAAAAGAAACGATCACGTCGATGGATGCATCGGCGATGGGAATTTTCTCGGCGCTGCCCGGTCGGGCGTCGATGCCGTACTTGGCGCGGACGTGGCGGCAAACCTCCTCGGAAACATCGACACCGGTTACATGGGTAGCGCCAGCTTTTTGGAGTGCAGCGGAGCCGTAACCCTCGCCGCAAGCTATGTCTAAAACTCGCTTCCCTTTCACGAAATGCGTAGCAAACGCGTAGCGGTAAACATGCTCCCAAAATGTTGGGCGGTCTGAGGACTCCGGGATCATGCGCTCGCCGGTATCTGTGAGAGCCAGCGGCGTTTTGCACGTGTCAGTTGGAGTTAGCATGATTTTACAGCTTACATTTGTGTCACGACTCCGAGCAAGGAATCATCCGTTTTAGATTCGTAGATAGTCTCCCATTTGAGAAGTGGACGGACGACGCCGGGCAAATGGCCTGCATAATCGCTGCGAGCGGAATCTCCATCTGTAGCATCAATCACCTGGAATGCAGCCACGTCAGATTCATCCAAGTGGACGGCCATGTTCGAAAAAGTCGTTATAGCCACACGGACCATGATTCGGCCTTCAGCAAGAAAATTTCCGGGAATCCAAGCAGTGCTGCAATAGCGACCCACAGGGCGAGGACGACGGCGCCAGTTCGCATCCTGGTCGATAGTGATAAAAATGTTGATGCCACTCTCGTCGAAAAAGTGAATATTGGGTGCCAACATGTGCCCCGGCTCGAGCACATCGAAAATGATGTCGATGCCGATAGGCTGGCGTATATCGAATGCTTCCGAAACAGCCCCATCAAGAGCACGGACGCGCACAGCGCGCAATCGGACGACCTCGTCTCCCGGTGCTTCGGATAAATTCCACACGTGCGATGCTGAACTCGCCAAAGTTTTTTGAAGATATGCACTTGTTACCTTATGGGCATTCCCATCTTCTACCAGTCGACCGCTTTGCAGAAAAATACAGCGTTTGCAGAGGCGAGTGACGGCAGCCATATTATGGGAGACGAAGAGGACGGTGCGGCCGGAGCGGGCGACGTCGCCCATTTTGCCGAGGCACTTTTTCTGGAATTCGGCGTCGCCGACGGCGAGGACTTCGTCGATGATGAGGATTTCGGGTTCGAGATGGGCGGCAACGCCGAAGGCAAGGCGGACGTACATGCCGGAGGAATAGTATTTGACGGGGGTGTCGAGGAATTTTTCGGTGCCCGCGAAGGCGACGATTTCGTCAAAGCGCGCGGCGATTTCGGCGCGCTTCATGCCGAGGATGGCGCCATTGAGGAAAATGTTTTCGCGGCCGGTGAGTTCGGGATGGAAGCCGGTGCCAACTTCGAGGAGGCTGCCAACGCGGCCTTCGATGTCGATTTCGCCTTCGGTGGGGTCGGTGATGCGCGAGAGGATTTTGAGCAGAGTGGATTTACCGGCGCCGTTGCGTCCAATGATGCCGACGATTTCACCACGCTGGACGTCAAAGGAGATATTCTTGAGCGCCCAGAAAGCCCCTTGAGCAGGGGCGCCATCCGCTGCGAGCGAGTGACCGTTGCCATTTGTGCTGACGCCATTGCGGCGCGCGCGGAAGGAATTGCGGAGTGCACCGGTGAGAGAGTCGCGGAGCGTCGTGTATCCACCGCGGCGTTCGCCCATGCGGTAGAGTTTCCCGATGTCTTGGACGCGAATGGCAATGTCGCTCAAGTTCCCAGCCCCTGTCAAAGTAAAGATGCAATCACCGCTGGCCGCGAGACATCAAACGCCAAAGATTATAGCGCGCGGCGGGTCAGACGAAGTCGGCAAACGTTTTTTCCATGCGGCGGAAATAAAACAGGCCACCCGCCAGTAAAATGGAAATGATAATGACGGAAACGATGATCATGAAACTGGGAGCGGAACGTCCGAAAAGAGACCACCGAAAACCCTCGACCACGCCTGACATTGGATTCAGAGAGACGAGGACTTTTTCCCAGTGCTTTTTGAGCATGCTGGCGGGATAAATGACCGGCGTAGCGAAAAACCAGAATTGCACGACAAAGGTGAGGACGTAACGAACGTCGCGATACTGTACATTAAGTGCGGAAAGCCACAGGCCTACGGAAAGCGATGCGAGAAGCGCGAGAGCAACGAAAAGAGGCAAAAAGAATATCGTCGCGGTGGGAACAACGTGATACCAGGCCATCAGAGCCACGAGCAGCACCAGGGAAATTGCGAAGTCCACGAATCCTGTTACGCACGACGCGATGGGCATCACCAGGCGTGGAAAATAGACTTTAGTGATCAGGTTTTGGTTGTTCACCAGGCTGTTGCCGGAGTTGCCGAGAGAAGTAGCAAAGAGCAGCCAGCAGATGGAGCCGCTGAAATAGAATATGGGCGGCTTGATGCCGTCGGTAGGGAAGCCGTTGTTTGCAAAAAGGAGAGTGAAAATAATCATCTGGGCGAAAGGCTGAATGACGGCCCAGAGAATTCCGAGAACGGTCTGTTTGTAGCGGACCTGGATGTCGCGCTTGGCGAGAATCCATAGCAGTTCGCGATAATGCCAGAGCTCGGCGAAGTCGAGCGCTTGCCAGCCAGTCTTGGGGCGCAGTTTCAGTTTGCGAGGCGCAGGAGCGACAGGAATCGAGGCAGTGGTCACAGGGAATTCGCCTTCACGTATAGTAACCGCTTCAGGAATCGAGGAGCAATCCTCGGAACCAAGAATGATGCTGGAGGTCGCATGATGGTGGCAGGCGAAATGGGAGAGTGAAACGAGGCTGATGGATCGCGCGAATGTGGTGATTATCGGAGGAGGCGTGGTGGGCTGCGCCATTGCGGCTGCGGCGTCGGCTGAGTGGAGCGATGTGTTTGTGCTCGAGCAGATGCCGAAGATCGGGATGGGCGCGAGTTCGAGAAACAGCGGTGTGATTCATTCCGGGCTGTATTACACGCCGGGCTCGCTGAAGGCCCGGTTGTGCGTGCGTGGGAGCGAAATGACGTACAAGTTCTGCGAGGCGCATGGAGTGCCGCATCGCAAAACGGGAAAGCTGGTGGTGGCGACGTCGAAGGAGCAGGAGCCGACACTCGAGAAGTTAATGGAGACGGGCCGGAAAAATGGCGTCGAAGGACTGCGCATGATCGACGCTGCGGCGATTCGCAAGCGCGAGCCGCACATCGCGGGAACCGCGGCGATTGAAGTGCCGTCGACGGGAATTGTGAGCAGCGAGGAATTGGTGAAGGCGTACGCGCGAATCGCGAGCGATCACGGTGGCGACATTGTGACGCGCGCGAAGGTGCGGCGGCTGGAGCGGGCAGGCGGGTTGATGCGCGTTACGAGCGACGCGGGAGAAATCGAGGCGCGCTGCCTGGTGAACAGCGCGGGATTGTTCGCAGATGAAGTTGCGGCGCTGATGGGTTCGCCGATGGCGAAGCATAGGATCTATCCTGTGCGTGGGGAATATTGCGAAATTGTGCGGAGCAGAAGCGATCTGGTGCGCGGACTGGTGTATCCGCTGCCGCATGCGGAAGGATTGAGCCTCGGCGTGCACCTGACGAAGACGCTGTGGGGCGGAGTGCTCGTTGGCCCGACGGCGCATTACATTGCGGATAAGAATGACTATGAAAGCAACCGCCCGCCCGTTGAGGATTTTGTGCGCATGGCGCAGCCGATGCTACCGGAAATTCGCGCGGAAGATTTGGTCCCGGCATACACGGGAATTCGCGCCAAACTGGCGCCGCCGGGCGGCCATCACGCAACGGATTTTGTGATTGAGAAGGATACGCAGCTTGCCAATGTGGTGCATTTAATTGGCATGGAGTCGCCCGCGCTGACTTCCGCGGGAGCCATCGCGGAATACGCGATGGAAATGATCGGCGAAATTTTGAATTAGGGGCAGAATCGGGTCCGAGCGCGACGAAGAAGAAAAGAATGAAATTCGTTTAAGAGTTCATCTTGCCTGAACTTCCTGAAGTGGAGACGGTGGTTCGCGGTCTGCAGGCGCTGCTGCCGAATCAGACGATCATTGCGGTTCGCCTCGGCAAGACGGATTTCATAGACAATCCCGCTGATATTGAAGAGATTCTTCCCAGCGCGAGAATCGCCGGCGTTCGGAGGCACGGGAAATTCATCGTGCTGCAGCTTGAAAAATCGACGGTGCACGCCGCCGGTGCACATTCCCCCACGTCAGCCGCGCTCGCGCGTTTTCATTTCATTATTCACCTTGGCATGACGGGACAACTGATTGTTTTGCCTGCCGCGACGCCATCCGTTTTGCACACTCACGCCTGGATTTCACTGAGCAACGAAAAAGAACTGCGCTTCATCGATCCTCGCCGCTTTGGACGCATGCTGATTTTGCCCGAAACAGAGAGCGATTCCGTTCTCGGCCCGCTTGGCACAGACCCGCTGGAGATCAGCATTCCCGAATTTCAAGAGCGGCTTCGCGAGAAGCGGGCGCGGATCAAAGCCGTCCTTCTCGACCAACGCGTTTTTCGCGGGATGGGAAACATCTATACCGACGAAAGCCTGTGGCGTGCGCGCATTCATCCCGCGCGGCTGGCGTCTTCGCTGAAGCCGCGCGAAGTTCTGGACCTGCATCGCGCGATGCGGCGGATTCTGCTTGAGGCGATTCGGCTCGGCGGGTCGTCCATTTCGGATTACGTCAATGCGGAAGGCCTGCCCGGAGAATTTCAGATTCGCCATTGCGTCTATCAGCGCGAAGGGAAGAAGTGCAGCCGCTGCGGCGCGCGGATTCGGCGCATGATTGTCGCAGGGCGGAGCAGCTACTTTTGTCCGCGATGCCAGCGCGCTCCGCGTCAGCGCCATAGGTAAATCAGCCCAGCTCCGGCGAGCATAAACACGGTGCCATAAACGAATCCCGCTGCGGGCGCAACGGCAGTCCAAAGCGCTCCAACGACAATGCTCGAAACGAAATCGCCAATTCCGTTCACTGTCGCCAGCACGCCGAATCCGCTTCCGCGAATTTCCGATGGAAGCAGTTCGGCAGACGCGGATTTTTCAATCGCTTGCTGCACGCCTGCATGGACACCGGCCAGCGCAAATAGCACAGCGAGCCAGATCATTGTCACCGGCGCGAGAATAAATCCTAGGCACATGATTGCGCCCGCCGCGTAACCGACGGCAACCAATCCGCGTTTGCCGAATTTGTCGGCCAGCGTCCCCGCAGGGTAGGAAATCACCGCGGAAACGATGTTGTAGAGCGTGTAAAGCGCAATCGCAAGTTCCGACGCACGCGCCGCACCATATTGCGGAGAGAGCATTTGTGTCGCGCGCAAAATGAGCAGCGTCGGAGCGAAATCCCCGATGCCGTGGACGAAGATACCCGTCAACAAGCGCCGGAATGACCGAGGAAGTTGCCGAAGACTGCTGAGAAAGCCAATTGGCCGATGCTGGTGGATCGTTTTCCCCGCCGGCACAAGCAGGAGAAAGAAAAAAGACGCCAGAATTCCGGGAACAATTGTCCAGCGCAGCGCCACGCGCACGTTGGAGATGAAAACCAGCGCAACGGCCGTGACTGGCCCGGCGACTGCGCCGATCGTATCCATCGCGCGCTCGAAACCGAAAGCGCGGCCCAACTGCGAAGGCGCTACCGCATCAGCAAGCAGCGCATCATGCGAAGGGCTCTTGGCGCCGCGGCCCGCCCATCCGACCGCGCGCAAAATCAGGAGAACCGGCCAGGAGTTCGCAAATCCGTATGCGAATGTTGTAAGTCCTACGGCGATGTAGCCGCTGCCGGCGACGGGCTTGCGCCACGCGGGGCGATCGGCAATCCAACCGCCGGCGAGTTTTGCGAAGCTCGAAAGACCGTCGGCAATGCCTTCAATCACTCCGAGCGCCACGGCTGGCGCGCCGACGAGCGCGAGCAGCGAGGGCAGGAGAGAGGTTGCGGCCTCGTGTCCCCAGTCGGAGAAGAGATTCGCGAGGCCGATACCCAGAATCCCGCGCGTGAGCCAGCGATTGCCTTCCGGCGCTGGCTTGGTGTTCTGCATGTCCACCGAAAGATTCTATCGCACGGGTTTCTTGGCGTTATGCGAGTCTATCAATGCAGGAAATGCGGCGGCAAAAATCCGTTCAGCCCATTGGCTGCGATCTGATCCTTCCATCCAGACCACGCGTTCGCGCAGAGCGTCAAATGGCGGCTGCTCGAGGAGATGCTTCAGCAACTCGTCAATACGGCGCTGAAACGCCCCATCTTCCGAGCGGAAACCATCGCGAATGATCGGCTCTGCAAAAGGACTAATTCCCACGAGCAAATCGTAGGTCTTCATCCACCAGAGAAGCCACGCCTCCAATTCCGGCTGACGGCCGAATTTATTCACTAGGTAGCAATAATTGTCGAGAACGGAGCGGTCACAAACGACATTCGACGCGCTGTTTGCGGCTTCCAGCTCGGCCGCGATTTGCGTGTGCAGGATCCAGAGTTGCCCTTCGAGCGTTGTGTTTGCGTTCACGGGAAACGGCGAACGCCGCGCGACTTCCCGCACCAGTTCCACGTTTTGTCTCGAACGCTTAAGCAGCGAGCAAATTTCATACGCGATAGTTGTTTTACCCGCGCCGTGCGTCCCAATGAGTGCCAGCTTCACAAGACTTCCCAATGCACACTCTCCTTTTTAGCAGAGTTTCCGGTGCGGTGACACCTGCGGCCAGTCTCATCCGGGCGCAAATCCGCCCGCCGCGAGTCACGTTTGATCCGGCTCTGCTGAGCTTGATCTCTTCAGTTTTTCCCGAGGTCGCGAAGTTTCTCGCTTAGCGAAGCGACTTGCTTGGCGGATTCATGGATGCCTTTGAGATGCACATAAAGCGGATTATCTTCCATGACCTCTTCCAGCGCGAGTTCCATGCGGCTGTAAATCACCGTCGCGTGTTCCGTCAGTTCGTGGCTGTATATGCGCACATACCTAAGAACATGACTCAGTTTGTTTCGATAGTATTGATAGTTCTCCTGCACTTTTTCCGAGACCATTGCAACAAATGATTCCTCCCTGCCGATGGCAGATGAAGCTTAAGATTTTTGAAGATGGCCGAGGTTCCCGAGGATCTTAGAAACAATATTGCGGACAGTTTGCCTCTCCTGTTCTGAAACATTGCGCCATGCGTCTGCCGCTACGCGCGCGGCGACAGGCACCGCTTTTTTCACCAGTGCGCGGCCCCTTGCCGTTATCTTCACGATGACCTGGCGGCGGTCCTTTCCCGTTCGCGAACGCGTCACCAAGCCTTTGTTTTCCAGCCGATCCAGCATCCGGCTGATACTGGAAATATCCAAATCGGTGAATCTGGCCAACTCGGCGGGCGTGTTCGCTTCGCCGAGCATGCAGCTCACCAAAGCCTCGCCCTGACTCGTCGTCACACCGAATGGAGCTAGCGCTTCGTCATGCGCCGCCCGTATAGCATTGCGGACGCGACCGAATAGGACTCGTCCTGGAAAGAGTGAATCGAAATCCGTACGGGGCCGTGACGTACTCATACAATCATTGTACTTGCGTATACAATATTTGTCAATACAAATATATTGGCCGCACCCCCTGGGCAGAAACGTTTGTTTCAGAGGCATTTGGGAAGGATAGGTTGATCGCGACAAAAATTGAGGCTCAGCCATTTATACTCGGCGTGCAGGCCGGGCCAACCGCAACTCCATTTGCAGGCGATTGGCGCGACGCCGTACACTGTCTGTGCCCACGCGATTCAATTCACTCCACGGAGGCTGGCATGGCACGAAAAGCGACGGCAGTTTGGAACGGTTCACTGAAAGAAGGAAAAGGAACAATTTCGACGGAGAGCGGCGTTTTGTCGAAGTCGCCTTATTCGTTCAAGACGCGCTTCGAAAATGATCGCGGAACGAATCCCGAAGAGCTGATCGCGGCCGCGCACGCGGGATGCTTTACGATGGCTCTTTCGGCGCAACTCGGGAATGCGGGAATCACGGCCGAGAGTCTGGAGACGACAGCTGCGGTTACGCTTGAAAAGCAAGGTGACGGGTTCGCGATCACAAAAATTCACCTCGATTTGACGGCGCGCATTCCCAATGCCGACAAAGCGGCATTCGAGAAAGCGGCGGAAGCAGCAAAGGCAGGTTGCCCCGTTTCGAAGCTGCTGAAGGCCGAGATCACGATGAGTGCGAAACTCGAGGGGCAGCGCGCAACAGGAGCTTCTTAGAGCCCAAAATATGGCTCCGCCGGTGTGCGTTACGTCAGCATCTTTTCGTAATGAATGAAGCCAGTGCGCTGGGCGATGCGGTTGTAGAGCAGCATAGCCTTGGCGTTTGTTTCGTGGGTGAGCCAATAAACTTTCGCGCAGCCCACGTTACGCGCGGCAGCGAAAACGTGCTCGATTAGCTTCCGTCCAATGCCGCTGCCGCGATGGTCCGGAATGACGAATAGGTCCTGCAAATAGCAGTTGTTGCCGACGCTCCAGCAGGAGCGATGGTAGAGCCAGTGGACCATGCCGACGGCGCGATCTCCTGCGAATGCGATGGCTCCCAGCACGGGCTCGCGCGGATCGAGGAGTCGCGCCCAGGTAGTGCGTGTGGTTTCCTCTGGAATTTCCGCTTGATAGAATTGCTGATAGCCGTGCCAGAGGGGAAGCCAGGCGTCGTGATCTCCCGGCGTCAAGTTCCGCAGTGTTACGCCGTTGCCCATTTTTGTCACTCCAGAATTCAAAAATCAGATTGGGTGAAGATTAGCAAATTTTTGCAGTTGGAGGGAATGCATTGGGCCGATTCTTGAAAGTCCTGGATCAGATAATTCTTATTTTTCTGTAACATACGGCTGGCGCACCAATTGCAATTGTCTCAGAGGCGGCGGTTAGCCTTACTAACTAGCCTCTCCCAATCCTCCGCCGCCACAAAGTTTTGGAGAAGACGAGTGGCCCAGCAGCCGGCAACCGAAGCAGCGAAAATAGCAGATGCCCGGCGAATCACTGCGCCTGGCAGCGAGCGGCGGCGCGCGCGCCGCGTGCATATGGAAGTGACGGCCCGCGTGCGCCCGTATTATGAGACGCAGGGGCTTTCGGAGCAATTGCTGAAAGCGAAAAATGTGTCACGGGACGGGTTCTATTTTGTTTCCCGGCGCGCTGGTTTCCGCGAAGATATGAACTTGTACGTGGCGTGTCCGGCGGGACATTCGCACACGCACGCAGACGCGGAATGCGCGCGCGTGGTCCGCGTGGATTCGCTGGGGGAGGGTTCATGGGGAGTTGCCGTGGCGCTTCTTCGAAGTTCCTTTGAGTATCACCAGAATTCAATTCGGAAACAAGGATCCGTCGAATGAAAATCACGCTGATTGCAGCTACACTTTTCTTTCTGGCAATTCCCGCACATGCGCAGGCGCGAGCGGGGGGTGGCGGGACGGCGGCTGGGCGGCAGTTGAACTTCACGGGCAATGGCGGCGGTGGTGGATATGGAACGTCGGGCTTCGGAGGCTCCGGATTTGGCGCGAGCTTCTTCTCTATGCCGGCAATGAGCCAGACGCCAGAGCACTACACCTACATTTATGAGCAAGGTTCCGAGGCGACCTATGTGCCGACGCGATATGTTTCATTCGCAACGGCGCTGAAGATGGGGAAGACCGCGCTGGCGTATCGTCCCAAGAGCCTTGCGGAAGTCGCTGCCGAATACCGCATGGAAAAGAAGGCCGGCAAGTAACGGGGCGTCGCGAAAGAATGAATCAGGTGACGGCCATGGACCGAAAAATGCCCCACGAATTGTCTTTGCTAAACACACGCCAGATGGAGCGCGAGAAATCGTAAAGCCGCCAGGCAAGACCAGTAGTCCAGCCTGAAGCAGATTACGACTTGCCAGTGGAAGGCAAAAGAGCAAGTTGCTGATCGGCGTCGTCCGCAGCACTTGTGCCGGGGAATTCCGTTTTGACCTGATTGTAAAACTTCGCCGCCTGCGCTGGATTGGACCCCTTGTAGTGCTCGGCGAGCGCGAGCAGAACAATAGACTTGGGAACGAGCACAGAGGGATTGGAAAGCAATTCGTTATAAAGCTGAACAGCCTGATTCGATTTTCCCATCTGGTCGTAGATCTGCGCGAGTTCGAAGCGCGCCATGGCCGCGAAATCGTGATCGGAACCGTTTTCAAGGTCTGTCAGATCTTTGATGGCCTGCGGGTTCTTTGCGAGATGCTCTTCGCACAGTGCGGAATAGTATTTTGCGAGCTGGCCGGAGCGCGTGCTGGGATACTGCTGCACCACCTCTTGGAATTTGACCAGCGCATCCTGGAATTTCTTGGAAGCATCGGAATAGGTGATCTCATTCGGTTGCGGAGGTTGGCCCGGGCCGACCACCAGAGCCTCATAAACCGCAAGCGCATCATTGAATTCCGCTTCGGCTTTAACCGATTGCCGCTGCGAATAGAAGCGCCAGCTGAAAATTCCGCCGGCGATAATTGCAGCGGCAACAATCGCGAGAATCAGGCTCTTCTTATGAGAAAGAACCGCTTCCGCGCCGTGCGAAAGCGCTTCTTGCACTTGGTCTGTTTTCAGCTCCTGACGAGAAATATGCTTCGCCACTTTTCAACTCTCCGGGAAAGTTTCGGAACAATCATGGTAACACAAAACACACTCACCCCTGAGGCTACGGGGGGAATTTCCGGCGGGAATTCGCTTGGCCTGCGACGGGCGAAACGCGAGAAACAGCTTATACGCCGCTTACGTTTTCGGCCTGCAAACCCTTTGGACCCTGCTTGACTTCAAATTCAACCAGTTGGCCTTCGTTCAAGGATTTGTATCCGTCCATCTGAATGGCCGAAAAATGGACGAAAACATCTTCGCCCGATTGCCGCTGAATGAATCCATATCCCTTGGCTGCATTGAACCACTTCACCACACCCTGTTCTCGATCCAAATCTCCACCTCGTTGCGATTTGAAATGAACCGTCCCCGCGCAAATCGGATTGCGCCACACCCAAAACGCAGTCTCGACCACCTCGCAGGACACCCAGCGGCGGGATTCTAAACACAAAAAACAATCCGTGTCCAGAGAGCACCTTCATTTTCGGGACGCACCTGCCTGTGATGGGATTCTAGGCGAGAAAAATCGAATTTCGAAATTGAGGAACTAACGAGCTTCTTGGGGCCTGGCGGTTGAGCCGGTTGCTTCGGTGGGAAACCACTTGCTCATGATGAGTTCCGTGCCGCCGCCCGGGCCTCGCTGGACATCGAATTCATCCATGAATGCGCGCATCAGGAAAATGCCTCGGCCGGAAGTACGCAAGAGATTTTCTTCCGCGAGAGGGTCCGGTACATCGGCGAGACTGAAACTTTTCCCTTCGTCCAGGACATGTACGACGAGCTTGCGCTCTTCCAGCTCGATAATCATGCCGATCTTGCGTCCGCGCTCCTGCCGGTTGCCGTAGCTATACGCATTGATCACAGCTTCGCGGACGGACATTCCAATTTTATGGCAATTATCTTCATCGAAACCGGAAGCGCCGGCCACGCGGAGGACAATTTCTTCCGCGAGCTCGACGCTATCGAGAAGCGTCTCTAAAGTCACTTCAATTCGCTGGGCGTCCTTGGCCATTTGGCAGAATATGGCGAAATCGAGGCGCAATCCTTGCACGGCCTCGTGCGCAAGTCAACTGGCGGCTTGCTCTTCTCCATACATTAGTTTGGATGCGACGCCGCAGCCTATAGACAAGCCGTACGCTACGCCCAGTACGTTCGGTCCAGCGTGCGGTATTGGATGGCCTCGCTCAAATGGCGCGGTAGAATGGCCGGAGCCCGGTCGAGATCGGCAATCGTGCGCGCCACTTTCAGAATGCGATCGTGGGCGCGCGCGGAGAGCCCCAGCTTTTGGATTGCCGTTTCCAGCAGCTTCTCGCCTTCGGCAGAGATTTCGCAGTGTTTGCGCAGCAATTTGGGAGGCATCTGCGCGTTGGAGTAGATTTTCTTTTCCTCTTTGAAGCGTTCGATCTGAATCGTGCGCGCGGAAACCACGCGCTCTCGAACGGCCGCGGAGGATTCAACCGCGCCGCCGTCGCGCAGCTCTTTGTAACGCACCGCCGGAACTTCAATGTGAATGTCGATGCGGTCGAGCAGCGGGCCGGAGATTTTCGAAACGTAGCGTTGAATTTGCATCGGACTGCAGTGGCATTCACGCGTCGCGTCTCCGAAGGAGCCGCACGGGCAGGGATTCATGGCCGCGGCAAGCATGAATCGCGCCGGGAAACTGAGGGAAACAGCAGCGCGCGCGATGGAAACCACGCCATCTTCGAGCGGTTGGCGCAGCACCTCGAGCACGTTGCGCTGGAATTCCGGCAATTCGTCGAGAAAAAGAACGCCGTTATGGCCCAGCGACACTTCGCCCGGGCGCGGAACGGCGCCTCCACCGATCAGGCCGGCGTCGCTGATCGTATGGTGGGGCGAGCGATAGGGACGCGTGCCGACGAGGCCACGCGAGTCGTCGAGCACTCCAGCGACGCTGTGGATGCGCGTGGTCTCGATGGCTTCATCGAGGGACATCGGCGGCAAAATGGTGGGAATGCGTTTCGCCAGCATGGTTTTTCCGGCGCCTGGCGGGCCAATGAACAGAATGTTGTGTCCGCCGGCGCAGGCCACTTCCAGCGCGCGCTTTGCGGATTGCTGGCCGCGAACGTCGCGCAAATCCACGGAGTAGCTGCTCGATTCGCCGAGCATCTCGCGTGTGTCGACAGAAGTTGTGGCGAAGGACTCAGGCGAATTGATCAGGTCCGTAGCCTGCGGCAGGGATTTGACCGCAAAGACGTGGATGCCCTCGACCACCGCGGCTTCTTTGGCATTGGCTTCCGGCACGATCACGTTTTTGATTCCGCGTTCGCGCGCCGCAATCGCAGCGGAAAGAGCGCCTCGAACCGAGCGCACGCTGCCATCGAGGGAAAGTTCACCAAGAAAAACATAGTCAGCGAGCGCTTTGCCGAAGAACGTCCCCTGACATCCCAGCAAGCCCAAAGCCATGGGCAAATCGAAAGCGGAGCCTTCCTTGCGCATGTCGGCCGGCGCCAGATTGACGGTGACGGCCTGATGCCCGGGATAATCGAAGCCGCAATTTTTCAGCGCGGCTTTCACGCGCTCGCGGCTTTCCTTCACGGCAATGTCCGGCAGCCCGACGACGTTGAAATTGCCTGCCTGGCCGGGGCCGACATCCACTTCGACCTCGACGAGATACGCCTCGATGCCGTAAACGGTGGCGCTGTGAGTTTTAAAGAGCATGAGAGGGAGAGATGCCTCGTTTTGCCTGTGGCAGGGTAACGCAAAAGCTACGTCCACGCCAGAGAAACTATCGTTTCGCGGCGGATGGAAGCAGGAGGTGCCGGGTTCCGACTGGGGCGCTTTACAATTCCACGGGTCGCACGTATGCTTGCGGCGGTGGGGGGGGAATGTTCCACGTTATTTCTCGGAAAATGCTCAAAAAATGATCCCCGCAGTTCGCGAGCCGGGCCATAGACAGGTGCAACTTCGGCCTGCGCCGGTGCGTATCTGTAGCAGGGAGGCGATTCGATGATTGGCTGGGTCATACTGGGAATAGTCGTCATCGTGGTCTTCATTGTGATCGCGATGTACAACGGGCTGGTCAGGCTGAAGGTACAGTGCGACAACGCCTGGTCAGACATCGATGTGCAGCTCAAGCGCCGGTACGATCTGATTCCGAATCTCGTTGAGACGGTAAAAGGCTATGCAGCCCATGAGAAGGGGACGCTCGAAGGCGTTGTGCAGGCGCGTAACGCGGCGATGAGCGCGCAGGGGCCGGCGGCAAAAGCGGGAGCGGAAAATATGCTGACGGCCGCGCTTCGCCAGGTCTTCGCGCTGGCGGAAGCGTACCCGCAATTGCGCGCGGTGGAGAGTTTCACGCAACTGCAAAATACTCTCAATCAACTGGAAGATAGCATTCAGAACGCGCGCCGCTATTACAACGCCGTGGTAAGAGATTTGAATACGAAAATAGCTGAGTTTCCGTCGAACATCATCGCTGGCATGTTCAATTTCAAGCCGCGCGAATTCTTCGAGACCAGCGCACCGGCGGAGCGCGAGGTTCCCAAAGTAAGCTTCCAAGCGGGAGCGTCTCAATAAGCTCGCGCCGTCCGATGCGCGGCATCCCACGCGCTGGCACCGTTGTTTTCGCGGCGCTCGCAGCTCTTTTCCTCGCGGCCATTCCCGCAAGCGCACGACAACTCACTATCCAAAATTTCGCCGTTCAAATAACCGTTGAACCGGACTCGACAATCGATGTCACGGAAACGCTTACCGTCAATTTCCAGGGATTGTGGCACGGGATCTATAGAAGCATCCCCATCCAATATCGCGACTCATACGGGCTGAACTATACGCTGTTCATCGAGCCGGAAGGCGTAACAGATCAGGATGGGAATCCTCTGAAGTATGAAATTTCCAGGCACGGAGCCTACAAGCAACTCAAAATTTATGTTCCTGACGCCGAAGACACCACGAAAACAGTCGTGATCCATTACAAAGCGCTCGACGCGCTGCGATTTTTCCCCGATCACGATGAGCTCTATTGGAACATCACCGGAAATGAAACTAACGCCGTCGTGGAAAGCGCTTCGGCCAGAATCGAATTGCCGGCAGGCACAACCGGCTTGCACGCGGAAGCTTACACCGGTGGCTACGGCGAACGCGGGCAGGAAGCGTCAGTAAAGGTCACTGACAATGTTGTAGAAATGCAGACGCAGCGGCCGCTCGGCTATCAAGAAGGGCTGACCGCGGTGGTGGGATGGGACAAAGGATTCACCCATCCGCCCGGCGCCCTCGCAAAAACAATTCAATTCCTGCGCAGCAACTGGCCGTTTTTCATTCCTATCATCGTTTTTCTGTTCATGGCGTGGTATTGGTATTCGAAAGGCCGCGATCCGCGGCGCAATCCGATCAGCGTCCAATACGAGCCTCCCGACCAGATGTCGCCGGCGGAAGCGGGAACGCTGGTCGACAACGAAGTGGCCATGCGCGACATCACCGCGACGATTGTTGATCTGGCAGTGCGCGGCTATCTGAAAATCGAGCAGCAAGATCAAAGCCAGGCGTTGGGGTTGGTGCATCACAAAAAATTCATCTTCCATCGCATCAAAGCCGCGTCCGAATGGACGAGTCTGAAGCCACACGAGCAAGAGCTGCTCTCCGCATTTTTTGACGATGCTACGCCCGACCAGGTGTCCCTCGCGGATTTGCAGAATCGCTTTTATGTGCATCTGCCCGCCATCCGCAATCGCATTTTCGACGGATTGATGGCCGGAAAATACTATTCGCGAAGGCCCGACAAGATGCATCAGGGATACTTTGTTGGCGGAATCATCATCGTTTTTGTTTCATTTTGGGCTGCGGGCGCGCTTTCGAATTCGCTGGGCATTTCATTTTTGACGGTGCTCCTTGCTGGAATTTCCACGGGAATCATCGTCGCTGGATTTGGGCACTTTATGTCGGCGCGGACCACGGCGGGAGAGCGCGAACTGGAAAAGGTGCTGGGATTCGAGGATTTTCTGGGACGTGTCGAAAAAGATCAGATCGAGCGCATCGAGAAAACGCCGGAGATGTTCGAGAAATTCCTGCCGTACGCCATGGCTCTGCACGTGGAAAAGAAGTGGGCCGGCGCCTTTCAGGACATCTATCGCCAACCGCCCCAATGGTACTCGGGACCGTTCGGCGGAGGCTTCCAAACCCTGCTGCTGATCAACGAATTGAATTTCATGTCCATGCAAACGGGCAGTGCGCTGGCTTCCACGCCACGTAGCGTGGGAGGCGCAGGCGGTTCAGGATTCGGCGGCGGTGGGTTTTCCGGAGGTGGATTTGGTGGCGGCGGGGTCGGGGGGTTCTAGGAGGATGCTGCAAAACAAAAATTGTCATTCCGAGGAGCGGTTTTGCTCAGTGCGAAGCGCTGAGCGGCGACGAGGAATCTGCATTGTCCCTACAAAAAACGTAAACCGCAGATTCGTTACTGGCCCTTGGAAAACAGCTAAACAGTCTTCGCAGTGTCCTTGATGCGGCGAAGCATTATCTACAGTACAAGTCATAATTTCCGATACATCATATCGTGATATAATTCAAAAAAGGTGAAGCTGCGGGATCAGCATTGAAATTGCAGAAAGCGAATCCGCGGGCGGTGCGCCAGCTTGCGCAGTTCCGCTACCGTCTGAGGAGATTCCTGCGTTTCAGTGAAAGAGCGGCGCGGGATGCAGGCGTAACGCCTCAGCAGCATCAGTTGATGCTGGGAATTGCGGGATTTACGGGAAGAGGATGGGCCACGATTTCCGAACTGCGGGAATTCTTGCAGGAGCGGCATAACGCCGTAGTGGCGCTGGTAAATCGAGCCGTGGATGCCAGGCTCGTTCGGAAAACGCCAGTTGCGCGCGACCGGCGTTTTGTGCGAGTGGACTTGACGTCCATCGGGCGCGCGAAATTGACGAAGCTCGCCGCGCTCCACCGGCGCGAACTGGATCGTTTTCATAATGGCTCCGAAGGCTCGCTGTTGCCGGGCGCTGTTTCGTCGAAAGGAAGATAAAGCAGGGTGTGCGAGAGCGCTAAAACACCGGCCAGCCACCTGAGGCGCGAATCGATTTGAATACGTTCGTATGAAAAAGTTCCCATACAGACTGATGCAAAACGCGCGGTTCAAAAAGTATGCCGCGTTTGTGCATGAAGATTTGACCGCGACTTACTCCCGCGATTTGCACCGGTGGCTGATCGTCGCCCCCATCATGGGCGTGCTCACCGGGCTGCTCATCACTCTACTCGTGAAGGTCATCTTGCAGTGGATGTGGCCGCCGATCCTGAAATATTACCTCGCGCATCCGCTGATCATGATTCCCGGGACGTTGGGAGGCTTTGTCATCGCCGGACTGATCATGCAATACATGACGCCCGACCCAAATCAGCACTCGACCGAAGAAATCGTGCGTTCGTATCACGATCATCAGGGCGACATCCGCATGCGTCCCTTTGTGCCGAAGCTCATCGCGGCCATCGCCACAGTTGGCTTCGGTGGCAGCGCAGCTTTGGAAGGCCCAAGCATTTATGGTGGCGGCGCGCTGGGTTCATGGCTATGGGCAAAAATGCGGAGAGTTGGCTTGGAATCGCGCGACCGGCGGATCATGTTGATCAGCGGCGCGGCGGCGGGAATGTCCGCGGTATTTCGCGCGCCTCTCACCGGAATCATTTTCGCGCTGGAGATGCCTTACAAGGACGATCTGGCGCACGAAGCGCTACTGCCCGCGCTGATTGCCTCGGTGACCTCTTACGCTACGATGGCGGCATTCGTGGGAGCGCAGCCGCTTTTCGAATTTGCCAGCGCTGTGACGTATACGCGCCGTGATTTGCTTTGGTCGGCGCTTCTTGGCGTCATTTGCGGACTGATTGCCATGGCATTCGACATCACTTTCCGGCGCACGCGGCATTTTTGGGTTCAAGCCAAAATGCCTCACTGGATCAAAATGGCTATCGGAGGGGCGCTCACTGGTGCATGCGGCCTTCTCTTTGTATCGATTTACAAGGGCGGCCTCGTCCCGCTGGGAGCGAACTACGAAGCGGTGCACATGATTCTTCAGGAATCGCATGGCTCCCTGGAATTGACGGTCTTCGGATTCCTGAAGCTGGCTGCAACTCTATTTTCGCTCGGAGTAGGCGGCGTCAGCGCGATGTTCGTTCCTCTTTTCTTGACTGGCAGCTCATTTGGAGCTGCGTTCGCGCAATCCGTCGTGCATAGCTCGGTTGGTCTCTATGCTGCCGTGGGCATGGCTGCGTTCATCGCAGCGGGATACAAGACGCCGCTGACTGCTGTGGTTTTCGTCGCCGAGGCAACGGGAGGGCACGCGTACATTATTCCTTCCCTGATTGGAGCGGCGGTCGCGTACGCAGTTTCCGGCGAGGCGTCCGTTTCCGGAGACCAGCGCCTGCACGAAGGGCTGCGAGCCTCTGAACTTTCCAAGATGATGGTGCGCGAAGTCATGCAAAAGCGCGTCGTTTCCACTGAGGCTGGAACAATGTTGAAGGAGTTCGCTGACAGCGTGAGCGGACATCCGCACGCCGTTTATCCGGTTTACGATATGGGAGAAGTAGTGGGCACCGTTTCCGTCAGCACGCTCGCCAAAGTGCCTCCGCAGAAATGGGATCAAACGAAACTGCGCGACATTATGGACAAAAACGTGAGCGTCGTCGTACCGGAGTGCGATTTGGAAGAAGCTCTGCGCCTACTGATGGGCCAGAACGGCCAGCATATGCTGCTCGTGAAAAATGAAACCGGGAAACTCGAAGGCGTCCTTACGAAAACCGATATTCTTTCCGCGCTAGACACGCGCGCGCGCAGGATTAGCGAACCAGCGGCCGAGATCTAGTTTCTCGCAAGATGCTCCCAGTCATAAGTTTTCTTCGCTATTTTTGCCTGCGTTGACGTTGAACTGAGCGCGCGCTGGCGTGAGCCATAACGGTCTGCAAGGCGCGCAGCATCGTAAGGCCGGAAGATCGGAGGTCGGCGCGGTGTGGCAAAGCCACCTGCCGGAGAATTTCTTCGGCGCGCCGCGTGAGGCGCAGGAGAACTTGCCTGCGATCCTTTCGCCCGCGGACTCTCTTCAGAAGGCCGTGCGCCTCCAGCCGGTCCGCCAACTCAACCGCGCTGTGATGCTGGATTTGCAGGCGCTCGGCAAGCAGTCCGACGGTGGCGTCGCAGGAAGCAGGCAATCCTTTGATCGCCAGCAACGCTTGATACTGCTGCGGCTCGATTCCCGCCGCGCGAGCGGCCTGTTCGCTTAAATTCTGGAAGCGCCGGACTTCATAACGGAATTCCGCGAGCGCGCGATAGTCGACTTGTTGCGCAGTGACTCTCAAGGCTGAGCAAAATGTATCGTAACACGATGTAAAGTGGCGAAGCAAAATCCTCGCGGAGATGTGCTCAAGAATTAAACGCCCGCTGGACTCGATTTTCTGCTGCGCATTCCGCCGACGTTGGAGCGTGCATCCGGTTTATAGCGGTTTGCGAAACGATTTTTGCGTTTTGTTCACGCGGTAGCCAAGATTCTCGTAGAACTGGTGAGCGCGTTCGCGAATCACGTTGGAGCGCAATCCCATTTCCTTGAAACCTCGGGCGCGCGCCCAGTTTTCCGCATGATTCATCAGCAAACGGCCCACTCCTTGAGAGCGGCAGGATTCGTCAATGACAAGGCTGGCGATTTCGAAGCGCGGCTCGGATCCGATGGTGCGAAACGGAAATATTTCGATGTAGCCGACGATGCGGCGTTCTTTATTTTCCGCGACAAGAATTGCGTGAGCTGCGTCTTCGAGAATTTTGCGCAGCCGCTCGGCGACCTGCTCGGTCGTCGAAGGATAACCAAGCTGACCCGCCAGCGGCGCGAGCTGAGGCGCGTCGGCGGCTGTTGCGCTGCGGATTGTGAAGCTCGCGGCATTCATTGTCATTTCGCGTGTCAGAAGAGCTTATCCGAATCGAGCAGGATGGTCACTGGGCCATCGTTCACGATTTCCACCGACATGTGCGCCTGAAAAACTCCCGTTTCCACATGAATGCCCTTTGCTCGGACGGCGCTGACGAACTCCTCATAGAGCGCGCGGCCCAATTCAGCCGGCGCGGCCTGGACGAAGCTCGGGCGGCGTCCGCCTCGTGCGTCTCCGTAGAGCGTGAATTGGGACGCGGCGAGCAGCGCGCCGCTTGTGTCGAGCAGCGAACGGTTCATCTTGCCCTCCGCGTCGTTGAAGATGCGCAGGTTGACGATGCGTTCCGCCATGGAAATAGCGGCGGCGCTGGTGTCTTCGCGTCCCACGGCGAGCAGAACCATCAGGCCGGGTCCGATCTGGCCGGCGACCTCGCCATTGACAGTGATTCGTGCGCGCGTGACGCGCTGGATGACGGCTCTCATCAATACGCAATCTTCAAGAATTGCGCGCCGCCATTGTACTTTAAGAAACGGCCAATAGGCTCTTCGATGGCACTGGCAGGCGACAATAAAGCGAAAACTCCTTGCGTCGGGGGAAAAACTGCTATCATCCACGCAGCTTTGTTTGCGCATGGGGGACGAATGACGAAAGATTTGCTCGTTCGCAACGTTCCGAGCGATCTCAGAGAATGGATTGACAGTCAATGCCAGCAACATCAGAT
>JASHRN010000207.1 GCA_030037335.1 Candidatus Acidiferrales bacterium
ATATTATTTCTGATTCGCTCGCCGCTCGGCGCTTCGCGATGATCCTTCTCGGTGTATTTTCTGCGCTCGCACTGATTCTTGCCTGCGTGGGAATTTACGGCGTGATTTCCTATCTTGTCGGCCAGCGCACTCACGAAATCGGCGTGCGCATTGCCCTCGGTGCCCAGCGCAGCGACGTTCTTCGACTCGTTCTCGGCTACGGCGCCCGCCTTGCGCTGATTGGCGTGGCCATCGGCATCGGCGTCGCGCTCGCTCTCGCGCGCTTGATGACCAATCAACTGTTCGGCGTCACCGCGCACGATCCGCTCACCTTCGCCGGAGTCGCCGCTGTGCTCATCATTGTCGCGCTCTTCGCCTGCTACATCCCCGCGCGTCGCGCCATGAAAGTCGACCCCATGGTCGCGCTAAGGTACGAGTAACGTGGACACTCTGGGGATCGTTATCGGTGTTGGTGGGCCTGCCGCGCCGCAGCCGTCGTTTGGCACAGGTGGGTCGCGCCTCTTTTGGAGTGCGGCGGTCCGCCTCGCGAATTCCGGCCTGCCCGCCGTGGCGGGCGCAGCCGGAACTCGACGCCGCTTTGCATGGCACTGTAGCGCAGAGCTTCGCGCCTTCCGCGAAGTTCTGCGGCGTTTCTCCGCATCCCCCCCCTCATTGTCATTCCGAGGAGAGCGGTATTTCGCCGCGACGACGAAGGTCCGGTTTGCGGACTCCATCGGACTCACGGAACCGGAGAATCTGCTTTTGCTTTTTGTAGCGCGCCCCTAAGCTACGAGTGCGTGGCGCGTCGTGTCAGCCCGATTTAACCGCAAAATCTCGAGGAGCTTCCCTATGCCGAATGCCGCTGCAAGTTCTTCCTCTACTCCGCGCCCTTCGGCCACAGGCAAACCGAGCAGCGGCGCTGCGGCACCCATCGCAATTGCTGTGAGCTGTTTCATAATTATTGCCGCGCTCGTAGGCGGCGTCGGCATTCCCGACGGCCTCATGTTGCGCCACATCGTCCAAACGCTGCCGCTATGGGCCGCCATCGTAGTGGGATTGCGCCGCTCGCATGCAACAGGATGGCTCGCTCTTCCCTGCTTCCTTTTCTAGCTCGCAGTCATGACGCTTATCTGGCTTTACCTTCTTGGCCTCACCCATATTTTGAGCGGCCACTTCTCGTCTCTGGAAATTGCCATGACCATCGTCGTTGGCTTGGCATCCATTGCGGGGATCGCGTTGGTCGCCCATTTGAAATCCGGCCTGTCGGCGGCCACGGGAATCATCCTGTTCGTCATATTCGCTGTCTTCCAGTTCGCCTGCTTCCGCGCCAGCTTTCTCCCCTCCATCGCCCGTCACTGAGTTGCACACTGAACGTTCAGCCGTATGCCGCTTGTTGCCTTTGTAGGGGCCGACGTGCTCTGTCGGCCCGACTCGTTTATACCCTGGCAAGACCCCGCAGGGCTCGCCATCCGCGTTTTCGAACCTCAAACTTCCATTCTGTGACCTCCAATTTGAACTGTCCGCTTCCGAACGCGCTCTTTCGCAACCGGTCGCGGGTTTCGCTCTCATCGCATTCTCGTCATGCTAAGTCCAATACAATCAGAGAAGCCGCCGAATCATGCGTGGACTTTCTATTGCTCCTTCAAACGTGCAAACGTGGCTGGAGGCACTTGTTGATTATGATCAGCACGCTTTGGCAGGACGTGCGTTACGCCGTTCGCATCCTCTTGAAATCCCCCGGCTTCGCCATCATCTCTATCATTACCCTCGGCCTCAGCATCGGCGCCAACACCGCCCTCTTTTCCGTCGTCAATGGCGTACTTCTGAATCCTCTTCCCTATCCACATCCCGACCAGGTTGTTGCAGTCGCCGGCCAAGCCCCAGGATTTCGCGAAGCCTCTATCTCTTACCCCGATTATCTCGATTGGGTACGTAACAATCATTCGTTTTCCTCCCTCGCCGCCTACAAATCGTTTATGGATTTTGACTTGCTCGGCCAGGGTCAGCCCCAACGCCTTTCCGCCGTCTACGTCACTGCGAATTTTTTCCCGACGCTCGGCGCCACGCCCTTTCTTGGCCGCAATTTCACGCCTGCGGAAGACCAACCGAACGGTCCTCCCGCCGTCATTCTGAGCAATGGCCTGTGGAGAACGAAATTCGCCTCCTCGCCAGGCGTAATTGGCAAAGCCTTGAATCTCGACGGCACCGATTACACCGTCGTCGGCGTCCTGCCCGCCAGCTTCTACTTCTGCTGCCGAGGCAATAACTTCCGCCTGTCTGACGTCTACGTCCCACTCGGCGCCTACAAAAATCCTTGGATGCAGAACCGCGAGATGCACCCTGGAATTCGCGCCGTCGGCAGGCTGAAACAGGGCGTCACACTCGCGCAGGCACGCGCGGATATGGGCCGCATCGCCAGCAATCTTGCCGCCGCATATCCCGAAGCGGATAAGGGTGAGGGCATTTCTGTCGTGCCCGTAAAAGAAGAGATGGTCCACAACATTAAGCCGTTTCTTCTCGTGCTGCTCGCCGCGGTTGGATTCGTGCTTTTGATCGCCTGCGTGAATGTCGCCAATTTGCTCCTCGCACGCTCCACGGGACGCGCCCGCGAATTCGCCATCCGCGCCGCGCTCGGTGCCAGTCAAGGCCGCGTGATTCGTCAGTTGCTCACTGAAAGCGTCCTCCTCGCCGCTTGCGGCGGTGCGCTCGGCCTGCTCTTGGCCGCATGGGGAACTACGGTGGCGCTCTCCATTCTTCCCAGCACTTTGCCCCGCGCACAAGACATCCGCATCGATCCGCACGTCCTGCTCTTCACGCTCGTCGTGTCTCTCGTCGCCGGAGTTCTCTTCGGACTCGCGCCTGCGCTCAAAACTTCCCACCCCGATCTGCACGAAACCCTCAAAGAAGGCGGACGCGGCGCAAGCGGCGCGAAGTATCGCACTCAGGGCGTTTTTGTCATCATCGAAATGGCCCTCGCTGTGATTTTGCTCATCGGCGCTGGCCTTACCATTCGCACTCTCGTCGGCCTCTGGACCATCAGTCCTGGATTCGACCCGCATGACGTTATGACTTTCAACGTCGGCTTTCCTCCATCGATTACCAACGGCGATGCCGCACAGATCCGCGCCAGCGTTCGCCAGCTCACCGACAAGATCGCCACGGTTCCCGGCGTAAGCGCCGTCTCCCTGATGAATGGCGCCTTCCCAATGTATGATGAATCCGATTTCATCTTCTGGATCGATGGGACGCCCAGGCCCGCCAACGACAATGACATGCCCGATGCTCTCTGGTATGACGTCGGACCCGACTACCTCAAAGTGATGCACATTCCCCTGCTCCGCGGCCGTTTCATCAGCACGCAGGACGACGCCAATTCCCCCGGTGTCTGTGTTATCGACGAAGACCTCTCTCGCAAATATTTCGGCACCCAAGACCCCATCGGCAAACGCCTCAACTTCACCACCGTCTATAACCAGCTCCAAATCGTCGGCGTTGTCGGCCATGTCAAGCAGTTCGGCCTCGACGAAAATGCCAGCTCGCCCGTGCTCCCGCAGTTCTACACTTCATCCCTTCAACTTCCCGATCCTTTCTTCAAAGCTTTTGCTGGCACGGCGAGCTACGTTGTGCGCACCGACGGCTCGCCTGACGCATTTACCGGCTCGATTCGCAACGCCGTAAAGGAATTCAACAGCAACGCGGTGTTCTTTGGCACAGAAACGGTGGACAGCATCGTTTCGCAATCGCTTGCCTCCCGCCGCTTCGCCATGATTTTGCTCGCCATCTTCGCCGCTCTCGCGCTCGTTCTCGCCAGCATCGGAATTTACGGCGTCATCTCCTACATTGCCGGCCAACGCACACACGAAATCGGCATCCGCATCGCTCTCGGTGCGCAGCGCCGCGACATTCTGAAAATTGTCCTCGGTCAAGGCGCGCGTCTCGCGCTGATTGGCGTTGTGATCGGTCTGGCCGCTTCGGCAGGATTAACGCGACTAATGACCAAAGTGATTTATGGCGTGAGTTCTCTGGACCCGCTGACGTTCGCCTGCGTGGCTATCGTTCTGACGCTCGTCGCCCTCGCCGCTTGCTACATTCCCGCCCGCCGCGCCATGCGCGTCGATCCGATGGTCGCCCTCCGCTACGAGTGACTCGGTTGCTCTTTTGGAGTGCGGCGGTCCGCCTCGCGGATTCCGGCCTGCCCGCCGTGGCGGGCGCAGCCGGAACTCGACGCCGCTTTGCATGGCACCGTAGCGCAGAGCTTCGCTGCTTCTGCGAAGTTCTGCGGCGTTTCGCCATACATATACGGCCACACGCACCCCATTGTCATTCCGAGGAGGATGCGGCGAGCATCCGACGAGGAATCTGCATTTGTGAGGGCCCTGCTGTTGCTTCTGTGCGGCGTGTAGCGCAGAGCTCCGCGCCTCTTGCGGAGTTCTGCGGCATCTCCTCACGCGCGCGCAGGCTTGTCTCGCCGAAGCCGTCGTTCGGCGAAGGCGGATCGCCCTCCGCTACCAGTCATCCTCACGCCCTTTGTCGCGCAGAGCTTCGCGTCTATCCGCGAACTTCTGCGGTATTTGGCCACATACTCGCCACACATCCGCACCCCATTGTCATTCCGAGGAGGAGCGGCTTCCCGCCGCGACGACGAGGAATCTGCATTTGCAGTTTGTAGCGCAGAGCTTCGCCGCTCTTGCGAAGTTCTCCAGCTTCCGCATCACTGTTACGTCGTCAGTTTACTTTTTTAGCCGCTGCCCCACTGATCACTGCCGAGTGTCTTTCACTCGTCACTTGACACTCGTCACTGCTCTTGCGGGGGTTGCTGTTGGTCCGGCGGCTTGTTGCTCAGCGTGAACGTCACACCGAGCTTCTGATTCAAATCCACCGTCTTCTGCAGGTCCAAATCGTCGAGCGGAATCGAAGTCTTGATGTTGTACGTTGTGATGTAGAAGAGCCGGTTGTCCTGCGCCCAATAGGAATACACGTCGAAGATCGTTCCATCTTTCAGCACCAGCTTTATCGTGGGCTGCTGCGCGTTTGCTTGCGGCTCCGAATACGGAACCTCTGGCACATAAAAATATCCCGTTGAATAGTCCGGCGGCACATTCGATTCCGTCGGATTCACCGGTGCGGGCGGAATTTCCGGGGCTGGCGGATAGAACCAGCCATCGCCCCATCCGTAATAGCCGTAACCCAGGCCGAAAGCGAAATCGTTGAACGGCCCGAATCCAATCCCGCACGGATTGAAAAATCCCGCGCATCCGAAGCCGGCCGGCGAAAAGAAAAATGGCGACCCGAATCCAAATCCAAACTCAGCATCGCAGATCCCAACCGCCTCAAAACAAGGAGTCCCGAACCCGATGGGATGAAACGGTTGGAGAGGATGGATCCCCGCAAAGCCGAGCGTCTTGGTCGCCGTCATCCCGATAAACGGCGTGCCTGTAGCGGCCGGATGCGATGCAGCGAGCGGGTGCTCAATCAACGGACGCCCGAATGCTC
>JASHRN010000208.1 GCA_030037335.1 Candidatus Acidiferrales bacterium
AGAACGACTTGCAGCAATACCTGCGCGAGGAGAATTCCGAACTGGACTCCTACGGATGGATTGACCGGGCAAACGGCGTAGTGCGCATCCCCATTGATCGCGCTATCAAGCTTCTGCTCCAGCACGGGCTGCCGATACGCAGTTCCGCACAAACGGTTCGCGCTGATGCTGCACGCATGCGCGGCATTCGTCGAAGAACTGCTAGCGCTTCCGCCGCGAGCCACGATTCTTCCAACAGCTCGATAGCCGCCGGACCACAACTCCAGGGCCGAAGGAGGCCATGAAGATGAAAATCAATGCGCTCACTCGTGCCTGCACGCATATTTCACCACGCAATTTTTCGATTGGCACCTGTGTTCTCCTGTTTCTGGGAGCCACTTTACCGCTTGCTCCCTCGGCGTTCGTGCAGTTTCAAACGATCGGGGTTCGCCCATCGCTGCTGAAAAACGTGGGCCTCGATCAAAAGTTGAACCATCAGATCCCGCTCAATCTTCAGTTCCGCGATGAGCGCGGCGATGCGGTCACGCTCGGGCAATATTTTGACGGCAAGCCGGTGATACTGGCTCTCGTTTATTACCAGTGCCCGCTGCTGTGCACGCAGGTGCTCGACGGATTGCTCAATAGCGTGCAGCACATTTCTCTGCAAATGGGCAAAGATTACCGCATCCTCACAGTCAGCATCGATCCGCGCGATGACCCAACGGATGCGCTTGAAAAGCATCGCCTTTTCACCGGCGAATATGGCCGCGACCTTACAGGTGAAGGCTGGCATTTCCTCACCGGACAGAATCTGCAAATTCACGAACTCGCTGATGCGGTTGGCTTCCGTTACGCCTACGATTCACAATCCGGGCAATATGCCCATCCAAGCGTGATTATGGTGCTCACGCCAAGTGGGAAAATCTCGCAATATTTTTATGGGATTGTTTATCCGCCTCGGGATCTTCGCCTTGCGCTTGTGCAGGCGTCAGGCGAGAAAATCGGCAATCCTGTGGACGCGTTTCTTCTTCTCTGTTGCAGCTACGATGTCACGACTGGACGGTACGGCCTGATCATCTCACGAGTGATCAAGGTTGCCGCCGGCCTGACGGTTCTCGGACTTGCATTACTGATTTTTTATCTTCGCAAAGACGAAAACTACACTCTGCCGGGCAAGCGCGCATGATTCAAGTTTTCAATTTCGGAATCGCAACTGCGGCCTCTCTGTTTTTTCCGTTGCATCCGCCAGCTGCATCCACCATCGCTCCGCAAGTCGATTACCTCTACTATTTTCTGACCGCATTCACTTTGTTTTTCACGTTCCTCATCTTCGCTTTCATTTTCTATTTCATGGTGAAGTACCGCCGCCGCTCGGAAGATGAGGTTCCCGAAGAGGTCAAGGTTTCGATTCCTTTGGAACTCACATGGACCCTGATTCCCACCGCGATTTGCGCCTTGATTTTTTTCTGGGGCTCGAGCCTTTTTTTCCGCAACGCGCGACCGCCGGCAAATTCGATGGAAGTCTTTGTCGTCGGCAAGCAATGGATGTGGCAGTTGCAGCACGCCAACGGCGCGCGAGAGATTAACGAATTGCACGTTCCGCTCAACGTGCCCGTGAAACTCACGATGACTTCCGAAGATGTGATCCACGATTTCTTCGTTCCGGCATTTCGCGTCAAGGAAGATGTTTTGCCGGGCCGGTATACAAGCATATGGTTTCAAGCAACAAAGCTTGGCTCGTTCATGTTCGAGTGCGCGCAAATGTGCGGAGCGTTTCATTCGTCGATGCACGGCGAAGTGATCGTGATGAAGCCCGACGACTTTGCGCACTGGCTCGCCACAAACGCTCCTTCACAGACAATGTCTAGCGCCGGCGGCCAATTGTTTTCGCAACTCGGCTGCGCTTCGTGCCACCAGGAGGACAGTTCGGGCAAATATCCGCAGCTCGCCGGAATTTACGGGCATCAAGTGACGCTTCGCAATGGTGCGCGAGCCACCGTCGACGAAGGCTTCCTCCGCAGCGCCATCGTCAATCCCAATTCCGAGCCGGTCGCGGGCTATTCCGTTTCCATGCCTTCTTTTCAGGGTCAGATTAATGAAGTTCAGTTGCTCGATTTGATCGCCTACATCAAAACGCTTGGTGCTGCGCGCAAGGAGGCCGCGATTCAATGAGTGTCGCCGTCGCCGAACTCGCCACGCGCTCGCGCGTCCACTATCTGAACGAAAGTTATGGTGTGAAATCGTGGCTGCTGACTACGGACCACAAGCGCATCGCCATTCTGTACATGGTGTCGATCACGTTCATGTTCCTCGTCGGCGCGTGTGCCGCCGCGCTGATGCGCATTCAATTGCTCGAGCCTGCCGGCGCGATCGTCCAGCCCGAAACGTACAACAAGCTTTTCTCGATTCACGGCATCATCATGGTCTGGTTTTTTCTCATCCCTTCGATTCCCGCAGTGCTGGGAAATTTCCTGATTCCCATGATGATCGGCGCGCGCGACGTCGCGTTTCCGAAACTTAATCTCCTGAGCTGGTACATCTACATCATCGGCGCCTGCTTCATTCTTTACACGCTCATTTACGGCGGCGTGGACACCGGCTGGACTTTCTACACGCCCTACAGCAGCACCTATTCGAATAGTCACGTTTTTGGAGCTGCTGCTGGCGTTTTCATCGTCGGTTTTTCCAGCATTTTGACCGGCTTGAACTTCATTGTCACGGTTCACAAGATGCGCGCGCCCGGAATGACCTGGTTCCGGCTACCACTTTTCATCTGGTCGCTTTATGCAACGAGCATCGTTCTGGTGCTCGCTACTCCTGTGCTGGCAATCACGCTTTCGCTCATGGCGATGGAACGCTTCCTGCACATCGGCATCTTCAATCCGGCGATTGGTGGCGATCCGCTCCTCTTCCAGCATTTGTTCTGGTTCTACTCTCATCCCGCCGTTTACATCATGGTGCTTCCCGCGATGGGAGTGATCAGTGAACTGGTCGCCGCGTACTCGCGCCGTCGAGTCTACGGCTATGCGTTCGTCGCTTTCTCCAGCTTCGCCATCGCGCTCATCGCGTTTCTGGTGTGGGGACATCACATGTTTGTTTCCGGCCAGTCGGTCTATGCCGGAATGGTTTTCTCGGCGCTGAGCTTCCTCGTTGCGATCCCTTCCGGAATTAAAGTTTTCAACTGGACGGCGACGCTCTACAAAGGCTCGAACTCCTACGATGCACCGATGCTCTACGCGCTGGGCTTCCTCGGACTCTTCACGATGGGTGGCTTGACTGGACTGTTTCTCGCGTCGCTTTCGATTGACGTGCATTTGCACGACACGTATTTCGTCATCGCGCATTTCCACTACATCATGGTTGGCGGCTCGGTGATGGCTTACATGGGCGGCCTGCATTACTGGTGGCCGAAAATGACGGGACGGCTCTATCCGGATAAATGGGCGCGCTTTGCCGCGTTTACGATTTTCATCGGATTCAATCTCACGTTTTTCCCGCAGTACATCCTTGGCTATCTCGGAATGCTGCGCCGCTACGCCGTTTATCCTGCGCAATTCCAAGCGCTCAATGTGCTTTCCTCCGCCGGAGCCTCGATTCTCGGCGTTGGTTACTTCATTCCGCTCGTTTATTTGATTTGGTCCATGCGGTATGGACGCGAAGCAGGCCCGAATCCTTGGCGCGCAAAGGGTCTTGAATGGGAAACGGCTTCGCCGCCGCCGCGCGAAAATTTTGAGGAGACACCCATCGTCACCGAAGAGGCTTACGCCTATCCCACGCGTCCGAGGGCCGTCCGTGTCTGAATCTGCCATCACGCAGGCCGGCCGCCCGATTCTCGAAGAGCACTTCGAAACTCTTCCCGCGCAGGAAGAGGCGCGCAAGCTGGGCATGTGGGTCTTTCTGATCACCGAGATTCTGTTTTTCGGCGGACTCTTCGCCACTTATACGGTTTATCGCGAGCTGTATCTTCCCGGCTTCACGCAAGGCAGCCATTTCATTGAAGTGAAGTGGGGCGCGATTAACACCGCGGTGCTGATTGTCAGCAGCCTAACCATGGCGCTGGCGATTCGCTCCGTGCAGGTTGGCAAGCGCAAAGGCACGACGCTTGGGCTGCTGGGCATCACGATGCTCCTCGGAGTCGTGTTCCTCTGCATCAAGTTCATTCTGGAATGGCGCGTTGATTATCTGCATCACCACGTACCTGGAATCAATTTCGATTATGCAGGCCCGCACGCCGCCCACGTGAAACTGTTCTTTCTTTTTTATTTCTATATGACCGGCCTGCATGCGATCCACGTCATCGTCGGCATCGGAATTCTTCTCGCGCTTTCCTACCTCACATGGCGCGGCCGTTTTTCGCCAAAATACTATTCGCCGATCGAAGTGGCGGGACTCTACTGGCACTTTGTCGACATCATTTGGATTTTTCTTTTCCCGTTGCTGTATCTGATTGGAGGCCGATGATGGCTTCTGCCAAAATCGTGCCGGTGAGAACTTACATTTTGACGTTTATTGCACTGCTCGTGCTCCTCGGCGTCACCACCGGGGTTGCATACATCCACTTGGGCATTGGCAATACTGTGATAGCGCTGGTCATTGCGTTCGTCAAAATGCTGCTCGTTCTTCTCTTTTTCATGCACCTCTTCTATGACAAAGGCATCAAGCGGCTTGCTTTCGCTGTCGGATTGCTTTGGCTCGCCATTCTCATCGTGCTTTCCTCCGCTGACGTTTTCACGCGCCACTGGACGCCGGTCCCGCGCGGCTGGGGACCCGATATTTCATTGCAGCAGGGGCCAAAATGACGATGCGTCCTCTTGCAAGCCGCATGCTCGCTGTTGCGCTTAGCGCTGCGTGCTTGCCGTTTTTTCTATCGGCGCGCGCGCGCCGCGCACAAGCTCGACAATACTCTACTGCAAACGCGGCTTCCGCTCATGAAGATCAAGCGCGTCCAACGCTGTCCGTCCAAATCGCGCGCGGCCGTTATCTTGTCGAGCAGGTCGCCATGTGTGGCGAATGCCATACGCCTCGCGACGAAAATGGAAACCTGGACGAGTCCCGCTGGCTGGAAGGCGCGCGCATCTGGATCAAGCCCGTTCATACCATGTACAACTGGGCGGAATGGGCTCCACGCCTCGCAGGACTTCCGAGTTTCACCAACGAGCAGGCCGAAACCATACTGGAAAAAGGGATCGGATCGAATGGCGTTGCCATTCGTCCGCCCATGCACATCTATCACATGAGCCCAGCGGATGCCGACGCGATCATTGCATATCTGCGATCACTCAATCCCCACACAACGCCAGCAATTCCCCCTAGCCGCTTTCCCGCTATTTCCGTTTTGGAATTTGTAACCGGCAACATACCGGGCGTGTGATGCTGCCGATGGAAATTCTTCTTTGCGCGTGTGCGCATTCGGTGATAAAAAAACGTTCGCGAAATCTGATTCTTACCGCAATCCAATCGTTGAAGGGGTGTGCGATGGTCTCGAAAGATGTCGTTCCTGCGGTTCCGGCAAGTTTTGAGAAGTCATTCTCCGCTTTTGAAGCATTCTCTGCGCGCAAGCGTTTCTTATCCTATTGCGGCGCGTTCGGCGCATTTGTGATTGCAGCAGCGTTCATATTTTGTTTGGGCGCGCCCGCGTTCGCACAGCAGAAGCGTCCGCTTACTGTCGATGATATGAATCGAATGCGTGATGTTCGCGATCCGCAATGCTCGCCGGACGGAAAGTACGTTGCGTACGTGGTCAGCACCATTGACGTCAAGGGCGACAAGCATTCCTCGCACATCTGGATGGTATCTACCGACGGGTCGAACGACCGGCAGATCACGGAAAGCGAGCAATCCGAAGGTAGTCCGCAATGGTCGCCCGATGGAAAATATTTGTCGTTCACATCGGGCCGGCCGGGTCCAGCCAAAGGCAATCAGGTGTGGATTATGAATCGCGAGGGCGGCGAAGCGATGCAGATCACGAACGTTACGAAAGGCCATCTTGAAACGTACGAATGGTCGCCTGATTCCAAACGCCTCGCGCTGGTCATTGAGGATCCAAATCCTCAAGAGCCCGAACAGCCTGAAGAGAACAGCAAGCCTGCGCCGCCCAAGCCTATCGTCATCACGCGCTATCATTTTCGGCAGGACGTTGTCGGTTATCTGCTCGGCAATCAGTACACGCACATCTATCTCTTTGATATCGCAACGAAAAAGATGGAGCGCCTTACCAGCGACAATGGTTACAACGAATCAGGGCCAGTGTGGTCTCCGGACGGGACAAAAATCGCTTTCCTCAGCAATCACGATCCGTATCCCGATCGGGATCCAATTCCGCAGGTTTTTGTAGCCGACGCGCAGCCGGGTTCCTCGGAAACGCAAATCACGCATTACGCAGATCGCGGCACCCGCGGCCGGCTCGCATGGAGTCCGGACGGAAAATGGATCACGTTTCTACTGGGCGACGAAAAGAAATGGGACGCCTATGGCATGAGTCATCTCGCTATTGTTCCCTCCGATGGCTCCGCGGAACCGACGATTCTCACGGAAAAACTGGATCGCTCGGTAAACGCTCCTTATTTCAGCGAGGATGGCAAATCCATCGTTGTGGATGAAGAGGATGACCGCAACGAATATCCGATTTCGATCAATATTGCTGATCAAAGCGTAACGAAACTTTTGCCGACGCCCATCGTCATCGGCGGAATTTCGCATTCGAATGGCTGTTTGGTTGGCCTCACCGGAGGGGATGAAAAAGCCACGGAAGTTTATTCATGGGACGGCGGAAACCTTCGCCAGCTCACGCATCAGAATGACGCGCTCTTCTCTGAGCTTGAACTTGGCAAAACGGAAGACGTCAGCTGGCGCACCTCCGATGGAACAGATGTTCATGGCTTGCTGACCTATCCGGTCGGATATCAGGCTGGCACAAAAGTGCCTTTTCTGCTGCGTATCCACGGTGGACCCAATGGTCAGGACGCGCATATGTTCAGCTTCGAGCGCCAGATTTTCGCGGCGAATGGTTACGCGGTGTTGAACGTCAATTACCGCGGCAGTTCAGGCCGGGGCGAAAAATACCAGCGCGCGATTTTCGCCGACTGGGGCCACGATGAAGTCATCGATCTGAAGGCGGGCATTGACCATGTGATTCAAATGGGCGTCGCTGATCCCGACAAGCTCGGCGTCGGTGGCTGGAGCTACGGTTGCATTCTTACGGATTACATGATTGCCAGCGATCCGCGGCTCAAAGCGGCTACCTGCGGTGCTGGAACGGGTTTCACCGTCGCGCTTTACGGCGTCGACCAGTACGTCATCCAATACAACTTCGAAATCGGACCGCCGTGGGAGCCGAAGGCGTGGGAAACATATCAGAAAATTTCCTATCCGTTCCTGCACGCGGATCGCATCAAGACACCGACGATTTATTTCAGCGGCGACAAAGACGCGAACGTGCCGATGATCGGCAACATGGAAATGTATGAAGCCCTGCGGACGCTCGGCGTTCCGACGGAATTTATTGTTTACCCGAATGAGTTCCATGGCATCCAACGGCCCAGCTTTCAGCGAGACCGGTATGAGCGTTACCTCGCCTGGTATGCGAAATATTTGAAGGGCGAGAGCGGTTCGGGAACATCTGTCGCTGGAAAATAGACGCGAAAATATTTGTCGACGCTCACTTACGCTGCATTTTATGCGGTTTGCGTACGGTTCGCGCTCAGACAACGGCAAGAGGAAAACGGAATGAAACAAACCTTTCTGCGGCGGCTCGTTTGGGCGGCGGGGCTTTCACTTGTGCTGGCGTTTACACTGGCGTTGGCATTGGCGCTCGCGGGAGTGCTAGAGGCTGCGCAGGCGAGCCCTTCGCCGGAGTTTCAAAACCTGGATGTTTCTGTGGGACGGTGGATGTTCCACGGAACGTCGAAAACGAAAACCGGCAAGACGCAGCCATTCACGTGGAACGAAAATTGCGCATGGTCGCCGAATCATTTGTATCTCGAATGCACATTCAGCAATGTTTGGGCAGGACACGCGGTCGAGTCGCTCGTAGTGGACACGTACAACACAACGGATCACAGCTACTGGCATTACGAGTTCTACTCAGGCGGCGAAAAAGGTGATCACCCGTTTGTTTCGCGCATGGACGTGAACGGGAACACGTGGATCGAATATGGGCAGCAGGCGGTTCCGGGGAAGACAACGGGCGAGCGAATCGTCTATCACTGGGATCCACCGAATCGCGTTTCGGTCGCCATCGAAACCTCGAAGGATGGAGTGCACTGGTCTGCGGTGGATCAGGGCGAAGGAATCAAACAGCAGTGATTTGCGTGTGGCTGACCGCCAAGGAGCTTCTCCAACGTTGGAAGACGCACTGAATTTCTGAAAGGTTCGGCGCTGCTACGCCTGTTGTGATTTTCTTTCGAAACCTTGCCATACTGAACCTGTGAAACGCTCAGGCTGCGTGCTCGCGTAGCACTTTATACTGTTCGCGACGGCGTGTTATTATTGCAGAAACAGCGGTGAGCGTAGCTCAGCTGGTAGAGCATCGGTCTGTGGCACCGAGGGTCGTGGGTTCAAATCCCATCGCTCACCCCACTCCAACGGAAACTCCCTGTTAATTGGTACTTTATGTTGAAGGCTGCCGGCTGTCGAGAAAGTTGGGCAGACATGGCTGCAGTACCTTTCCACCGAAGCCAGAACCGCGCACACTGCTCAATGGCTCGTTCGGCGGCGACGCAGCCTTGCAAGTTTAAGGCAACATTCCACGGTCCTACTCGATATGTGCGATACTTGCTGACGTTTTTCGCGGGATTGTTTTTCCGAAGAAGCAATCAAGGGACGGAGATGGATCAGGAAAAATCAAAAGCCGCGGCGGGACAAGGGACGCGCGCGGTTTGGTCAGGAGAGCGCGGCGAGCGCTGGCAAGGTGCAACGCAAGTTCCAGTCGCGCTCAGCGCGTCGTTTGGCTACCGGACGGTCGAGGAGTGGCTGGCGGCAGCTCTCGGCAAGAAAGCCGGCCATATTTACAGCCGGAACACGAATCCCACGGTTGCGGCGTTTGAGGAAAAAATACGCGATCTCGAAGACGCTGAGGCAGCGACGAGCTTCTCGAGCGGCATGGCCGCTATCAGCAACACGTTATTTGCGCTCCTTTCTCCCGGAGATCGCGTAGTCTCGATCAAAGATACGTATGGTGGGACAAACAAGATCTTTCTGGAATTTCTGCCAAGATTTCAGATTCAGGTTTCGTTGTGCGATACGACCGACCATTCCGCGATTGAAACTGCGATTGCGCAAGGATGCAGGCTCGTTTATCTGGAAAGCCCGACGAATCCGACGATCAAGATCGTTGATATCGCGCGAGTGGCCGAGGCGGCGCGAAGGCGTGGGGCGCTTGTCGTGGTGGACAATACCTTTGCGACTCCGATTAATCAGCAGCCGCTGCGGTTGGGCGCGGATTTGGTGATTCATAGCGCGACGAAATTTCTGGGAGGGCATGCGGATGCGCTGGGTGGGGCAGTTTGCGGGCGGAAGGATTTAGTGGACCGAATCTTTCACTTTCGAGAGATCAATGGCGCATGCCTCGAACCGATGTCGGCATATCTTCTGCTGCGCGGCATGAAGACGCTGCATCTCAGGGTGCGCCAGCAAAACGAAAACGCGATGCGAATAGCGGAATTCCTTGCGTCGCACCGCGCAGTAGAGAAGGTTTTCTATCCGGGATTAAGCTCGCACCAGAATCATGATATCGCGCGGCGGCAGATGTCCGGCTTTGGCGGCGTTCTCAGCTTTGCACTGCATGGCGGATTCGAGACGGTGAAGAAATTTCTTCCTCGGTTGCACTACGCGAATTTGGCTGCCAACCTCGGCGCAGTAGAAACGGTTGCTGGTCCGCCGGCGACGACAAGTCACGTTGAATCGACGGCGGCGGAGCGCGCAGCAAGCGGAATACCGGAGGCATTGATCCGATACTCCGCCGGAATCGAAGATGCGGATGATCTGATTGCAGATCTGCGTCAAGCACTCGAAAGCCTGAGCGCAAAATAAGATCTGTGCTGCAATTTGGCCTGCGCTAGCCTGCGTGCTGGCTGGCAGCCTGAGTATTCATCACCGTTTCGGCAATTTCCGTTAATTTCGCGTCTGCGGCCTTCTCTTCCGTCAAAGTCTGCTCGAGCAAAGGCACTACATCGGTAAAGCCGAGAGCGCGCGCAAATGCTGCGAGGGAGCCGTAGGTGGCAATCTCATAATGTTCCACATGATTGCCATTCACAATCAGCGCGGCGTCGCGAAGTGGCGAATTGTCGATGTGAGATACAGAATCTTTTGCAGCGCTCATCATTTTGTCGAGAATGTCGTTGCCTTTGGTATTCGGCTCCATGCCTGCCGCAGCAAAGACGCGATCCAGGCGCGTGACGTGAGTCCGTGTTTCCTCCAAATGCTGCTGAAGAGCTGAGCGCAACTGCTGCGAGCTGGCGCTCTCGATCATTTCAGGCAATCCCTTTTTGACGAGCTTCTGCTCGCAATCATATGCGTAGCAAAGCTCGATTCCAAAGAGATCGCGAAGAGATTTAACCTTCATTGTGCACTCCTTTCAGTATTGAAATCCGTTGAAAAGCGGAAGAGACCGCTGACTTCCTGAAGCTCCGGCTAGTTTCGCCCAAAGCGGAGGAGAATCGGTTTCCACTTCACTTCATATTAAGGCACAAGTCGGAGATGAATGGCGCTGCCGGAATCGCTGTATTTTCAGGGCGCAGTCGCTCTACGTTTTTTGCACGGGTTATGTGGGGTCTAAACCCGATTGACCTTCGAGCGATGTGGGACCAATGCTAAACGCCGATGGGGTGTACGTTGATGATATTGACAGGGGGTTTGTCCATGCAGACGCTTCGTTCCATCCTGCTTCGATTCTCGATTCTAGGTCTTGCATTTTTCGGCATAGCAATGGTGGCCGCGGCACAGAATAACGCCACGCTTCAAGGAACCGTCACGGACCCGTCGGGGGCCGCTGTGCCCGACGCGACCGTGACCGTTACGGACCAGGCTACGGGAACCATACGCACGACGCAAACCACGAACACCGGATTCTATCAAGTGCCGCAGCTACTGCCCGGCCAGTATACGGTCGCGATTACCAAAACAGGATTCGAGAATAGCCAGACAACGAACGTCACGGTGCTCGCGGAGCAGTTTCGCGGACTGGATGTTGTTCTCAAGGTCGGCGGCGCCGCGCAAACGGTCACGGTGAATGGGGCAAATCAGCCACTGTTGCAAACCGAGGATGCGAGCCTCACGGGTACGCTGACTGCGCAACAGGTGCAGCGGCTGCCTGAATTTGGCCGCGACGTCTACGAATTGCTGCGCCTGCAGCCGGGAATTTTTGGCGATGGAGAGCGCAGCGGCGCGGGTTTGTCGGTCGGATTTCCGAACGGCCCTGGGGAAAACAACGGCTCGGGAGGTCCGGGCGGATCGAATACTGCCATCTTCCAAACCGAGAATCAGCAATCTATCAGCGCGGCCGGCCAGCGAATCACCTCGAACGACTACATGGTTGATGGCGTGAGCGTTAACAGCCTCGAATGGGGCGGCGCAGCGGTAATTACTCCGAGCATCGAGTCTGTGCAGGAAATGACGGTAATCTCGAACGATTATGATGCAGCGGATGGACGCAACTCAGGCGCGCACATCAAAATCGTGACGAAAAGCGGGACGAATACGTTCCATGGCGCGGGCTTCTTTCAGTATGAAACTCCGGGGCTGAATGCTTACAACAAGTACGACGGTCCCGGCGCGCTGCTGGAACGTGTAGACAATGCGTTTCGTCAGTTTGGCGGCAATCTTGGCGGGCCGATCATCCACGACAAGCTATTCTTTTTTTTCAACTATGAAGGGCTCCGAAGTAACAATACGACTTATGACGCTCAGTGGGTCGAGACGCCCCAACTTGACGCTTTGATGGCGAGCGCTTCGCCGGGCACGCCGGTGGCCACGACGCTGCAAGGAGCGGGACTCAGTCCGCGGATTCAGCGCGTTTTAGGCGGCACGTGCACGAGCGAAAATGGTGTGCCGATTACTTTCCCAATTCCCTGCCGGAATGTGAGCGGAGGTGTGAACTTAGGCTCGCCGACGGGAACCTATGGGCAATACGTGGATGCAACGCCGAATGGCGGCGGTTTTACTTCGATGCCGGAGTTTGAATACGCAGAACTCGCGTCACCGGCACTGGAAAGCGGCGATCAGTACAATGCGCGCGTCGATTACAACATGGGAGAAAACATCTTTTCTGCCAGCACTTTCCTGACATTTTATCGGGCAGATACGGCGGATGACACAGCGCAGGATCGTCCGATGGCTGATTACAAAACCGACCGTTTCAGCCCATCGGGATTTCTGTCCTTCGTCTCAAACATCAGCCCCACTTTAATCAATGATATACGCTTCAACTTTACACGCTATGCGTTTAACGACGTTTCCGCCAATCCCCAGATCGACTGGGAGATTCCGCGAACCGAAATCCAGAGCGCGCTTCCGAATGGAGCGAGAATCCGGTACGGAGCGGCACAAGGAGACGATTCACCGGGCATTTTTGCGCAAAACACGTTTGCTTTCCGCGATATGGCCACTGTAATTCATGGCGAGCATTCCGTGAGGTTTGGACTCGACTACGATCACGAGCAGGATAACGATAATTTGCTGGGGAGCTCACGCCCTGATTATGTTTTCAACGGGCCGTGGGATTTCGTAAATGGCGCTCCGATCTACGAAGCCATCAACGTGGATCCGGTAACGGGCGGACCCGAAAACGCGGCGCGCTATTATCGCGAGAGCGACTACGGAGTGTTCGTTCAGGATGATTGGAAGTTCCGGCCGAACCTCACGTTGAACCTGGGCCTTCGGTGGGACTATTACGGGCCACCAAGCGAAGCACGCGGTAATCTGGAGAATATCATTCCTACGGATGATCCGGTCAGCGGGCTGGAATTCGCGCGCGCTGTTTTTCCGGGTCATCAGTACAATGCCACGCTGCGGAATTTTGGGCCGCGCATTGGCTTTGCCTGGAGCCCGACCGCGCTGAACGCGAAAACCGTGGTGCGCGGCGGATTTGGCATAGCATATGACCGCTTCGATGATGTGTCGTTCGACAACACGCGCGACAACCCTCCGCTGGTTGCAAGCTACGGCATCTGCTGCGCAGGTCCCACGAATCCATTCTTGAATGGACAGATTCTGTATGAATCCGGTAGGACAGATTCGCCGCAGGGATTTGCCGCGAATCCCGCGCTGGTGACACCGATCGATCCCAACACGAATTTGCCCGAGATTCTAGCAGGC
>JASHRN010000209.1 GCA_030037335.1 Candidatus Acidiferrales bacterium
CGTTGATTGGTCGTTTACGCTGCCAGTGAAGGCGATCACCGGATCAAAGGTGCCGCCGCCTGAGCCGATAGCGACTTGGCCGAGCGGCGTGCCGCCGCCTTTGGCGTTCAAAAGGTTCGCTTCATCCAGCCAAGGCGTGTACTCCGCGACTCCGATATTGAGATTATTCTCTAGGGCGAGCGCGATCGCATTCTGCAAGCTCAGTTGGAGTTTGCCATCATGAACCAGACCATAAATCGTCGGGCCGTTCGTCAGACTTGGCTGGGGCACAAAATCGCTCATGTATGGCGCGAAGATGTTCGGCAACGAGCGGTTGCCCTTGCTGTAGTCGTGTGAGAAGAGAATGCTGGTATAAGGCACGGCTCCGTTCGCCATCGCAGCCGGTTTTTGAGTGGAATTCTGCTGTGGCGCGGGTGCCTGAGCCATTGTCGGCATTCCAATCGCCAGCGAGACAATAAGGGACACCACGACAGCAATTCGAACCAGCTTACCGGTCATAGTTCTTTCCTCTCCAAATGGTTTGCCGAAAAATAGCGGTCTACTCCTCAAGATTGTGAATCAATAACTCAAGGCTTCAAAGCGTTTCAGTACACTCGTTGCAGGGGAATAGCCAGTCGTAAACGATTGAAGGTCAATGGCTTAGCAGGATAACATATGCGGCTATTGTCCGTAACCGGACAGCCGCCACTCAGAAATGAACAGGCGAGCTCTGCCAGCAGAGAGTTCCATCTTAAAGTCAGAGGGCTTGGAGGGCTGGGCCGCCGCCTAGGATCCGATCCAAGTTACCGGGGGTGTCCACCGCCACGGCTGCCACCACCATGGGAACCGCCGCCTCGGCTGCCCCCTCCACCAGTGCGATATCCACCGGAGCTGCCGCTCGACCGGCTTGATCGGTTATACGATCCACTGCGAGGTGATGCAGATCTGCCGGACCCGCTTGAGCGTCCATAGTACCCGCCATAGCCGCGGCCGCCATAGGAACGCTGGTTGACAACCGGCTGGCGCATGTTCAGCTGTGGCCTTGAATAGCTGCCATACGAACCGCCGCGCGAAAAATCCCCGTAGCTTCGCTCCGCATTGCTGCGTGGTGCGGAGTTCGGCCGAGCCTGATTGTTTCGCGAAGGGGGAGTGAATTGGTGCCAAACATCTCCGCGCGACCCAGTATTGCCCTGCGAGCGTCCCTGTTGATTGAACGCACGGTTGGATCCGTTTGCTTGTGCTTGCCCGCGGGCGTTGCCATTTTGGCTGAAGCTGTGCCAACCATTGCCAGCCCGATTTTGGCTTGACGCTCCCGCGTTTCCGCGGAAGGCTTGGTTCTCATTGCGAAAACTGTCAATCGCCCGCTGCTGGGCCGAAGCCTCCTGGCTAAACGATCGTTGGGTGAAAGAAGAGCGGCTCTGCGAAAAAAAGTGCTCATTGTTAGCACTGGCTGTACGCGCAATTCCCGGCGAAACGTGGCTTTCCACGCGGCCGAGGCTCTCGCGGTTCGGAGTGGCTGGAACTCGCCCCGTCATGAAACTGGCCGAATGAAATTGCGCCGCAGTCATTCCGCGTTCAAAGTGTCCGACACCGTGGCCGAACTGGTCGCCTCGGATAGAAGACACGCCGGCGCGGATGCGAGCGTCGTTATCGAAACGCCCGATATTCGAGAAGCCGTGCGGTCCCCGATAGAGCGGACCGAACCCACGTCCACCCCAACCGAATCGGTCGTGGAAGCCGACATAGCCGGTGAAGCCGACGCGCGTCACTCCCCAACCCCACCACGGATGGAAGAAGTCAGCAGGACCCAACGCCAACCAGCCGATGTTGCCAAAACCAAAGCCGAAGCTGATCCCGCCGCCCCAGCCGAAGAAAGATACATATGCCGGAGCCCAGATAGGACGGTAGCCCCATCCGCCATAGACGCCGATCGGTCCGGGCCACCATGCCCAGTTGCCGCCATAGACGAACCAGCGGCCATAGTGGTAAGGCGCCCATCCCCATGGCTCGTACGAAACCCACGTCCAGCCGTAGTACGGCTCCCATTCCCATGTGCCGTCGCGGTAAGGCGCCCATCCAGAATCCTGATCGGGAACCCAAACTTGGCCGTAATCCGGGACATTTTCCCAGTGGCCATACGCATCAAGGTCCTGAGAACCAGTGTAGTAACGGTCCGTATGCTGCCAGCTTTGGGCATTCAGGATCGTTTGATCCCGGCTGCTATTCCAGCGATCAAAATCGTCCGGTGTGGGGGCATTCGTCGTCTGATACTGCGGATTATCTGTGCCTTGGATTGTTATGAGCTGTCCGCTCTCCACTTTGGTGCTGCCCTGAGGCTCGGAAACGTCCGCTTGCCCGTCCCGCACGGTCACTTCGGTCTCAGCACTATTCGCGATTTGAATTCGATATTCACCTTGGCGAAGTGGATGAACTGCGGAATTCGGCGTATCAATTTCGGCGGCTGCCTGGCTGTTTGGCAGAACGTCGTAGCTGACCAGACCCTCTCCAACTTGGATTTGGATCTGGCTCTGGTTCAGGCTTGTAATCTTTATCGTCGAATTTTGGGCTAATCGAACCAGGTTGGCATAGTCGAGCTGAACTTCTGCTCTTGAATCATCGCCTGTCGAAACGCGGTCACCAGCCTCGACTGGCGTATTCAACGTGGCCGCGATCCAATCGCCCGAGTCGCCCCGCTGAATCGATACGTTCCCGTGAATGAAGCTTATATGCCCAACCGTCGGCTGCGGTTGTGGATTCTGACCCGCCTCATCCGTCGGCGCATTTTGATCGGCAGGCTGATCCGGAACGGCTTGGCCCGGAGGAGGAGCGGCTTGTTGCTGCTGAACGCTTTGATCTTGAGTGCTTTGGTCTTGGGTATAGGCGACTGGTGTTATCATAGCCAGCGCAAAGAGAGCGGTTAAGGCCAACCCTAGATATTTTTTCATATCGTCCCTCCCGCCTAGTGTGGCGGACCAATTCAAATTTCAAACATGAGATAGCAAGCAGAATGCCAAGCAATCCGTAGATCACTTTCGATTTAAGTTAATTGTATTCATATGCTTGCATTGACTGGCAAAGGCGTGGCTTGTCCCGCAGGAAGCCACTGATGGTGGTTTTCAGCCACGCAGGTTGATTTCAACCAATCCTGAAGTGACAGTTGCAGTTTGACATACTGTTCCGTATGGTATTCGCCGCTGAGCAGGGGCGACATCCTGCTGCGTATGGGTTAGACAGAATCCTCGTGATCCGGCGATTCGCCAAGGCCCATTTGGGACAGGCGGTAGCGGAGGGCATTGCGCGTGAGCCCTAGGGAACGCGCCGCCTGGCTCTTATTGCCATTCGACCGTCGCAGCGCCTCGAGAATGATTTCCTGCTCCCATTGATCGAGGGTCATGCCTTCTGGAAGGGCAGGAGCGGTGGATGTGGACGGCCCAGTCCGGTCGAGGCGAATGTCCGCTGGGCCAAGGGTTGCTCCGGTTGCGAAAGTGACGGACCGTTCGAGGACGTTTTCGAGTTCGCGCACGTTGCCCGGCCAGGGAAATTGCATGAGAATCTCAATCGCCTCTGGCGAGATGCTGATCGATTTTTTCCCGGATGCTTGCACGAAGCGCTGTAGGAAAAAATTAGCGAGCGCCGGAATATCCTCTTTGTGTTCACGCAGCGGAGGAATGTCGATCGCTACGACGTTGAGGCGATAATACAGGTCCTGTCGAAACGTGCCTTCCTCCAGCGCTGCGCGCAGGTCGCGATTCGTAGCCGCGATCAGTCGCACGTCGACTTTCAGCGTCTTGGTGCCACCAAGCCGCTCGAACTCCCGTTCCTGAATGACACGCAATAATTTCACTTGGATCGGCGGAGGAACATCCCCGATTTCATCGAGGAAAAGCGTGCCTTTGTCGGCGAGCTCGAATTTTCCGGGCTTGGCGGAAGTGGCTCCTGAGAACGCACCCTTTTCATAACCGAAAAGCTCGCTCTCGAGCAGATTTTCCGGTATGGCTGTGCTATTGATTTTGAGAAATGGCCCGGAGGCGCGGCTGGAATGCTCGTGAATGGCGCGCGCGATCAAATCCTTTCCCACGCCGCTCTCGCCTCCGAGCAGTACCGTCGAGTTCGTTGTCGCCACTCGCTCAACCAGCGCGAGAACGTTTTGCATTTTCTCGCTGTTCGCGATTACGTTGCTGTACTCATAGCGCAGGCCAAGCGCCTCTCGCAGGTTGCGATTTTCCTCGCGAAGGTTGTGGGCCTCAAGCTCCTTGCGTACGACGAGGACCATTTCGGCCAAAGAGAAAGGCTTCAGAACATAATCGCTAGCTCCGAACTTCATCGCTTCGACGGCCGATTCGACCGAACCGTATGCCGTCATGATCACCACCGGGAGCGAGGCATTGGCGCGCTTAATCGCTTGCAGGAATTCCATTCCGTTCATTCCGGGAAGCTTGAAATCCGTGAGGACGAGGTCAACCTTTTCACTGTTGAGGAGCTTGAGTCCGGATTCGGCGTCGCCCGCCGCATGCGTTGTGAATCCCTGATCGGCGAGATTCATCTCGAGGAGGCGCCGCATTTTGGGTTCGTCTTCGACGATTAGAATAGAGGCCATAACTGATTTTTCGCTGGTATTTCTATTATGCCGCAGTTTCGGGCAGAAAAACGCGGAACCTCGCTCCCTCGCCCGGCCTTGATGTAACTTCGAGCGTTCCGCGGTGATCATCGATGATCTTCGCGACGATCGAAAGCCCCAGGCCGACGCCCGTTTTTTTGGAACTCACAAAGGGATTGAAGATTTGTTCGCGCAGCTCTTCGGGTACACCGGGGCCCGAATCCTCTATCGTTGTTACGACGCCGCGTGTGCCGTTTTGTGAATCGCGCGAGATGGAAACCGTGATTTTTTTTTCTTTTGCTGTGCCGCTGGTCGCGGAGCCTGCGTCTCCATTCTGCGGAAGCATGGCTTCGTAGGCGTTGAGAACCAGATTGGTGAATACCTGCTCGCACATCTGTTCATCGGCGAGCACGGAAGGCACGTCAGCCGCAAAATGCCGTTCGATGGAAATGCCTGATTCTGGATAGCGGCTCTGCGCGATTTCGAGCGCACGATCAACGACCTGTCGCAGATCAACCGGCTTCAATTCCAGCCGCGACGGACGCGCGAAGTCCAGGAAGCGCGAAACGAGCGCATTGAGACGATTCACCTCGGTGGAGATGTACCCCGCAAGCTCGCTGGCGGCGGGCTGAGATGGGCCGAATTTTTGACTCAGCATTTCTGCCGAGCCTTTGATGATGCCAAGCGGATTTCGTATCTCGTGCGCGAGTCCGGCGGAGAGCTGGCCGAGCGCCGCCAATCTCTCTGCGCGTCGCGCCTCCGCTTGTGCGTGCTGAAGCTGGCGGTTTGATTCGGCCAGGGTCTCGGAGAGCGTTTGATAGCGGGCGACCTGGCGACGATTCTCGATGACGAAGCGATTAATGAGAAGGGCAGCGAGGAAAAAGAAGAGGATGCGGATACCTAGGAGTTCGTAGGCGTCAGGCGTGATTTCATAGTATTCGAAATGGGCAGGAATCAAATAGGAGCAATAAGCAACAGAAGTAATGGCGGTCCAGCCGAGAGTAGCCAAGGGGCCGAAATACGTGGCCGCTGTTACGACTGGCAGAAAGTAGATTGGCCAATAAGCGCTATTGATGACGGGCTCGGTGATAGGCACCGTGTGGACGAGAAGCAAAGAGCAGAGAAGAATCTTAATAAGGACACTATAGGAGCGGCCGCTGAGCAGTCGTGTGTGGAAACCGACCAGTCGGCTTTCAAAAACTTGGAAAATGCCGATAGCGAGCAGGATGATTTGCTTGTGAATTTCAGCGATGGGCGGCAGTACGGCGAGGCCCGCGAGGAAAGCGAGCCCAAGAACATCCAGCCAGCCAAATTTTTCGTAGCGCGCAGGTCTGCTCGGCTCGGGCATAGTGCGAATGTCCTGATGAATGTAGCACGATTCAGACGCTCACTGGGATCGCGGACGTTCTGCGCGAGCTGTTCCTCAAAAAAAAACACCTAAGCCTTATTTTTCAGGGCGAGAGGAGCACTTCCGCTCGGTTTGAAAAGGGAGAAATTATTCGTAACGGAGCGCGACCATCGGATCGACCCGCATGGCACGCCGCGCCGGAACATAGCACGCGGCCAATCCGATTAAGCCGAGAAGAGCGACGACCGCCGAGTACGTTATTGGATCGGCAGTACTGACGCCGACCAGCATGTTGGCGATGAGACGCGCAGCGGCGAAGGCGCACAGGCAGCCGAGAGCCAGTCCTGCCGCGACAATGACAAAGCCCTGGCCCAAAATCATCTTGAGAACTTCTGCGCGCTGCGCGCCGAGCGCCATGCGGATGCCAATTTCGTGTGTGCGCTGACTCACCGAATACGAAATGACTCCGTACACGCCAACAACCGCCAAAATCAAGCCGAGCAAACCCAAAGCCGCAGCAAGGCCGGCTCCCAGTTGAAAAATAAGAAAGCCGGCGAGTGTCTCCAGACTTTCGCTCATGGTTTCGACATCGAAAACAGGTAGATCGGGAGCGAGGCTGTGGATAACCGATTGCCCTTCGCGCATGACGGCATCAGGAGGCGCGGCGCTGCGGATCTGGAGGGCCTGCAGAGAACTCAAGGCGTAGTCCTGTGCGACAGGAAGATAGAAGTAGGGGTCAATTGCGCCGCTGAGCCCCGAAAAGCGCGCGTCGTGAGCAACGCCGATGACTTCGTAGACAGGGTTTGTTGCGCCGCTGGCTTTGGCGAAGTGCTGGCCGATAGGATTTTGGTGATCCCAGAAACGCGTCGCAAAGGCTTCGCTGACGATAGCGACGCCGGGAGAACCCTTCGCATCAGCCGCACTGAAAGAACGGCCCTGAAGCATGGAAATGCCCATCGTTCTGAAATACTCCGGCGAAATTACACTGTAAGAAACGAGAGGGAGACCCTGGCCGGAAGGATTCTGGTAGCCGGAAATTTTCAGGTAGTCATTGTTCCCATAATTGCCCATGGGCAAGCTCGAAGTCAATGAAGCGGATTGTACGCCAGGAAGAGCGCGGATGCGTTCAAGAAGGGAATTATAAAACGCAAGGCCTTGCGTTTCGTTGTAGCCGACCTCGGTGGGATCCATGACGAAATTGACGATGTTATGTGGGTCGAATCCAAGGTTCGCGTGCTGCACGGCGGAGAGGCTGCGAGTGAAGAGTCCAGCTATTACCAGGAGCATCAGTGAGCCAGCGACCTGCAGCACGACGAGCACGGCTCGAAATCGGTTCTTGCCCGACGCGACAGAGCGCCCGGACTCGTGCAGCGCGATGCTGATCCTGGTGCGAGAAACGCGCAAAGCGGGAATGATCCCGACGAGAATGCCAGTGAGCAACGCAGCGCCGAATGCGTAAACGAAGACGCGCCAGTCGAAGCCCAAGTAAAGAGGAACATTCACTGGTGTATGTAAGTTGATGGATCCGATCGCGCGAGCACCCCAAATTCCAAGAAACAGACCGCCGAGCCCGCCAAAAAGAGCAAGAACGATGCTTTCTGTGAGCAGTTGCCGAATTAAACGGCTGTGCGGAGCGCCGAGCGCAGCGCGCACGGCCATTTCCCGCTGGCGGGTAGAGGCGCGAACGAGAAGAAGATTGGCGATGTTGGCGCAAGCGAGAAGCAGAACTAGAGCGACCAGCGCGAGAAAAAGCGCAGCGGCGGCAATGAACGTCCGCGCCGTCGAGGGATCAGGGCGAGCGAATTGTGCAGAGTAGACGCTGAGCTGCAGATTTTTGTCGGTCGTAGGATATTGGGCAGACAGGCGGCGCGCGACGACGTCGAGCGCGGCTCCGGCATTCGCGAGACTGACGCCCGAACGCCGACGAGCAAAAATGAGCAGATTCTGTAGAACGCGATTCGTCATGAAGTCAGCGGGCCAGCCCTGCCCATAGGTTCCGAGCATGGCGAGAGGTAGAAAGGCTTCCACTCCGGGAGCGGGATCAAGGCCAAAGAACCCGCGTGGAGCGACACCAATCACCGCTGCCGGATGCCCGTTGACTAAAATTTGCTTGCCGATGATCGAAGGATCAGCACCGAAGTGATTTTTCCAAAAGGCGTATGAGAGAACGATGACGGGATCGGCCCCGGGCGTTTGCCCTTCGGAGGGAAGAATCAGGCGCCCAAGATAGGGCTTGAGGCCGAGCACGGAGAAGTAGTTTCCGGTGACGTAGTTGATAAGAACGCGGTCAGCGCGGCCCTTCATGCTGATGCCGTCGAGCGAAAGCTGAAAGCCGAGCATATCGGAAAAAACGCTGGAACTTTGCGCGCGAATGTCGCGGTAATCGGCGATTGAGAATGGCGTTAGAAGCGGGCCATCTCCTTGGCGAAAAGCGAGAACGGCGAGCTGGCCGGGGTCTTTGGCGGGCAACGGTCGGAGAAGGAGTGAATCAACGATGCTGAAAATTGCGGTATTTGCCCCTATGCCGAGCGCCAGAGTAATGACGATGATGGCCGTGAAAGCCGGAGGCTTACGCAGCACGCGCAAGGCGTAACGCACATCCTGTGCGAAATCCTGCAACCAATTGATGTTGCGCGCGTCGCGGCACTCCTCTTTGAGCTGTTCGAGTCCGCCGAATTCGCGCAGCGCATCACGGCGAGCTTCGGGAGGGGGCACTCCGGCAGCGATGTTCGCTGCAATTTGCCGTTCGAGGTGAAATTGGAGTTCCGAATCAAGCTCGCCATCGACACTCCGCCTGTGAAACACGGAACGGAGCCATAAGGACAATCGATTTAACTGCCGCACAACAATCTCCTAACCTTCCGCCCCGTCCAGAACCAAACCAATGGCCGACGACAGGCGCTCCCAGTTTGCTTGCTCCTTTTGGAGGTATTTCCGCCCAGCGCCGGTGAGCGAATAGTATTTTGCGTGGCGGTTGTTGTCCGAATCGCCCCATTTCGCGCGGATCCAGCCTTGCTGTTCCAGGCGATGAAGCGCCGGATACAGCGCGCCCTGCCGCACTTGCAGCGCATTTTTCGAAACGAGTTGAATGCGCTGCGCGATGCCCCAGCCGTGCATGGGTTCGAGCGCTATGGTTCTCATGATCAGCAGGTCCAGCGTGCCTTGCACGAGATCAGTAGGTTTGCCCACAGGCTCCTCCCCTCAGTTATCGACAAGAGCCTACACTTCTCCTGTCAATAGTCAAGGGGAAAAATTATGACTCCGATTTTTGCCAACTCGATTTTTCTTCTTGGTGTTTGGCGCTGCTTTGCAGTTGAATTGACGCGCAATAAACGATCCACGGCCTCTCGTTCCGGAGCTCTGGGTATGGTGACGATCCGCGATGTTGCCAGTGAAAGCGGCTTCTCCGCCGCTACCGTTTCGATTGTGCTCAATAATGCTCCGCTTGCGCGATACATCCCTCCGGCCACAAAGGCACGGATCCAAAAGGCCGCAAAAAGACTTGGCTACCGTCCCAATGTCATCGCGCGCTTTTTGCGGTCCAAGCGGAGTCACACGGTCGGTGTCATGGTTTCAGACGTAACCGATCCATTCTGCATTCCGATCCTTCGCGGCATCGATAATGCGCTCTACCATGCTTCTTATCTCCCGATCCTGGTGGATATTCACAACCAGCGAGATCGTTTCGAGCGCCATCTCGAGATGCTTCTCGATCGCCACGTCGAAGGCTTGATCATGGTGGCAAACTGGCTTTTCGTGGACATTAACCTTCTCGGCGACATTGAAAAGCACAATATCCCGGCGGCGATCATCGGACGCGAGCTGAAAGGCTCAATCAGCTCCGTCATGGTCGACAATGAGGCGGGCGCGCGGCTTGCGCTCGAGCATTTATATTCGCTGGGTCATCGCCGGATTGCGTTCATCCGCGGGCCCAAGACTCTTGCGGATACGGTTCCTCGCTGGCGCGGGATTGTTTCATTTGCTCGTTCGGTCAAGCTGCGCATCGATTCAAATCTAGTCATGGATCTGCCCAATTCGCTCGATCCCAACTCCAGTTTCGAGAACGGCTATCGTCTGACCGTTGCGTTACTGAAGCGACGGCCACGATTCACGGCACTCATGGCTTTCGATGACCTTTCCGCGTTTGGCGCCATCCGGGCTCTCGAAAAACAGGGCTTGAATGTTCCCCAGGAATGCTCGGTCATCGGCTTCGACGATATAGCTCCCTCGATGCTATCCGTTCCATCCCTCACCACCATCCGTCAGCCTCTTCAGGCAATGGGAGCTTCTGCCGCTGGTTCCGTGCTTGAGGGCGTAGATGCGGTTCTCGAAAAGCGCGAACTTGCGTCTACCCACCGCAAAATGGCGCCTGAGTTGGTGGTAAGAGAATCAACTCGCCCTGCGCCCTGAAAGTGCTGGCCACGCCTCTTTCTGAGCTTAGGCTGCTTTTTTGCGCTTGACCTGCGTCTTATTAATCCGATTTAATAGGCCCTATTGGGGGCAATCCTGGATTGCCGGTTGTGCAAGCACAACCCGGTTTGGTAACGCGGCTCTTGGCCGTGCTTCGGCGGGGTGAAGATCGAATCTCTGATTCTCGGCTGCGCGCAGCTTGTGCGCGAACGCTGTCTCTGTGCTCCTCACCTTCTTCATACGCCATCAATTTCAACGGATTGCCTTCGGAGGCCTTATGAAAATCCGAGTCCGGCTCATGCAAAAAGTTTTAGCCCTGCTGATCCCATTCTTGCTGCTTGCCGGCGGCGGACTCTTTGCCCAAGCCGGGAGGGGCAGCATCAGCGGCACGGTTACCGATCCTGGCGGCGCTGTTGTTCCTCGCGCCCAAGTGGTCCTGCTAAACCAAGCAACCGGAGTGACGCAACACACCGTCACGAACAGCGCGGGGTTTTATACCTTCATCTCCCTCAATCCTGGTGAGTATCGCGTCACGGCGAGCGGTTCGGGCTTTGCAAGCGTTGCCAGAGACAACATCACAGTCACGGTCGATCAGGCTACCCTGGTCAACATTGCTCTGCGCATCGGCTCGGTATCGGAGGTGGTCACTGTCAAGGGGAGTGCGAGTCTTGTCGAGCCTACCAACTCTACAGTCGGGCAGCTCATCTCAGCCGCGACGATCGACCGCGTCCCGCTGGTGTACCGCAACGTTTACGATCTCGTGCAGTTGAGTGCCGGCGTGTCTGCGGTCAATGGTTCCCCGAACTCGAGCGACAACATGCAGTCAATTCAGAATATTTCGGTCGGGCGCCCGGGAGTCGACGTCTCCGCCGACACCTTCAACGGCTCGCTCGTTGGATCCGTCTACTATATGGTCGACGGCAGTCCCATCGGAATTGCCGAAAACAATTCCGCCGCCATCATTCCAGCGATGAGCATTCCTGAGGACGCCGTTCAGGAAGTTCGCGTCGAGACTCAGGACACACCGGCGTCGTACCAAAGTGGCAGTGCAGGCGTCATCAGCCTGGTCACGAAGTCTGGCACGGATGCGCTCCACGGCAATGTCTTTGGTGTATTTCGGCCTGACTGGTTAGCGGCAAACGACCTCTTTAACAGGCAGAGTGAATTGGCAAGCGGGGAAGCGAACACGCCACCCGCATTCCATCGCTACCAGGAGGGCGGCGCCATTGGTGGGCCGATCAAGAGGGATAAGCTTTTCTACTTCGGAGATTACGAGGACACGCAGGAAGTGCAGTTTCAGGGCGTGCAGACGTATACCGTCCCTACTGCTGCTGAGAGAACAGGCGACTTCTCCGCCCTTCTTAACAATACTAACCAGGGCACACCTGATCCCATTGCGATCTACGATCCCACCAAACCCGACAATCCGGACGGCACGCGACAGGCGTTTCCAGGCAACGTAATTCCGAATCCCAACCCTATCGGCTTGCTGTATCTGTCGAAGATGCCAAATTGCAACTACCCCAACCCTACCACCTGCAATTCGGCAACATCCGATGTCGTCAATAATTACCAAGTGCCGGGCCTCGATCCACTCAACGCGCACAAGTTCGACGTTCGGGTGGATTGGGCCGCGAGCGAGAAGCAGCACATCTTCACTCGGTTTTCCTACGACCGCTTGAACTTCTCCACAGCCAATGTCTTCCCCAGCGGATGGGACCCTGACTACGCCGAAAATATCACGAACGGCCGTAACGCTCTCGTCGGTGATGACCTGACGCTCAATTCCTCGACCGTATTACAGTTGCGCTATTCCTTCACGCGCCACTATGAGAACCAGGGGGGGCCGCCGTCATACTCGAGCACCAATCTTACCGATCTGGGCACCGTTAATGGTTCTACGGTTGGCTTTCCGGCCTCGCTCGCCGCGCAAGAGACCATGAAACAGCTGCCCTTTATAGTCTTTGGCGACCTCGGCGGAGGCGTCGGCGGCACGGCTGACTACAACATTTTTCAATATGCGAGCGAGAATAGCGACACGACTGCTACCGTCACCAAGGCACTGGAGAAACACGAATTGTCATTTGGCTTCGAATGGATGAAACGCTATCTCAACGTCGGTCAGCCGCCGGCACCCGCAGGCGCGTACGAGTTTGATATCAGTGCTACGGACTCGTGCGATTCCTGCACTAATCCTGTAGGCGGTAGTGATTTTGCCTCTCTTCTCGTTGGGATGATGGCCAACCCGAACGGTCCGAACCCAGAGCCAGATTTCTACCCCAACTTCACGAAAGACGTCTTCGCCGCCGAGTCCAACCCTTACTATGCTAGTTTCGTCGAAGATACTTACCATCCCTGGAAATCACTGACTATTACCGCCGGCCTGCGTTGGGACATTTTTGGCGGGCGCAACGAGCGTTATAACCGCCAGGAGTATTTTGATCCGACCGCAACCGATACCATCAATGGCGACTCCTACACGGGCGCGGAAGTTTACGCCAATGGCAGCAATCGCTCTCCCTTTACAACCAATCTGCATGACTTTGGACCCCGCTTGGCTTTTGCCTGGCAGCCAATCAACAATTTTGTTGTGCGCGCCGGTGCGGGCATGTATTACGGTCCGAGCACCGAGAATGTGGGCAGCGCCCTCATAAACACCCAGGGATTTTCTTCTCAGACGATATGGAACGGCACCTGCTTTAACTCAGACGGCAATACGGTCTTCAACGGCACATCCTGCGGAGTGAACACGGGGAGCGCGCCTGATGTGTTCAACGGTCCTTACTCATTGAGCAACCCGTTTCCGACTGGTGTCGTCCCAATTCTCACTTCGGCGCCGTCTGGTCTGGCCAACAATTTGGGGACAACCCTGCAAACCGTGCTGCATTCCCAGCGCACGCCCGTTACGTACAACTACAACCTTGGTTTGGAATACGAGCTGCCGCACCAGGTGGTCGTGAGTGCTGCCTATGTCGGCAGCAAAGGGCTGTTCATGCCTATTGGCTCGGTCGACTTGAATCAGCTCGATCTGACCACGATCGCAAAGTACAGCAATTCGCTGTGCATCACGAATGACCCTAGTTGCAGCACGGCGCCGAATCCATACGCAGCCCTTCCTGGGGCGTTCAATGGTCAGTCGACCGTGCCTCCGTGGTTTGTGCTCCAACCATACCCGCAATTCGGCGACGGCAGCTACGGTGCTGGCAACGGGGTCATTGCATGGGGCTATCCGGGGGGCGTCTCGGAGTACAACTCCCTGCAGGCCAAAGTGCAAAAGGAACTGACCAGCCATTTCACCATGCTGTCTACATTTACCTGGTCGAAGCTGATGACCAACGACGGCAATCCTCCCCTGGATTTCGTGGGCACCCACGAGGGCTCGCCTCAGGACTGGCGAGATCTGCAGTATGAGTGGTCGGTAAGCCCCCAGGATCTCAGTTATTCATATAGCGGGGAAGTGTCCTATGACCTGCCCGTAGGTAAGGGCCGGGCCCTGAACCTGAGCGGTGCACCGGACGACCTGCTGGGCGGCTGGACCATCAATGGGGTTCTCTATCTCAGCAGCGGCGTGCCTATCAACGCACCGAGCTCAGGTGCAAGCGAGTCGTTTTTCAATCAGCGGGCGGACATGGTCTGCAACCCGGCGCATGGAGCTCCGCACACGACGACAGCATGGTTCAACGTTAATTGCTTCGTTCAACCAGGAACCGAAAACGGTGGCCAGCCTAATTTCGTAATTCCGGGAAATGCCCCGGACTACCTTGACAACGTTCGGACCATGGGCGGCCGCGAACTGGACCTCTCTGTTTTCAAAACGGTGAATTTGACAGAAACGAAAGCACTCCGCTTCGACGTCTCCTGTTATAACGTGTCGAATTATATGCAGTGGGGATACCCAAGTGTGCCCAGCCTGTCCGGTGTGGCGCAGCAGGGTCTTCCGTTCGGGCAGATCACGAACGATGTCAACACTCCGCGCCAGTTCCAGTTTGGCGCGCGGTTTAGTTTCTAAGGAATGCTTGGCGGATCGTGGCCGCAACGCTTTGAGTCTGCTGGGCTGCCTTAACTTCGAATACGGGAGTGTTTCAAGGAGTGGGAAGGCGTTGACATCGGTTTCACAGATTCGGTGTTCTTGCATGGTAGCGCGTCGCGTCTTGGGCGAATCTTGCAGTTTGGACTGAAATTCCTGTTCTGATTCAAGTAGAATTCGCGATACTGCCGGATGGCCCGGCATCTTTGTCACTCATCCTGCCTTTCAGCGCTTGAGGTGTGGGATATGTCGAGCAAGTTGCGTTTTGGAATGCTGTGCTTCACGCTCGTTTCGCTCTTCGCTACCATCCCGAGCACATTTTCTCAGGGATCGGCCCCGCAGGCGCCCCGCCTTAATTTGCATTCGGGTTGGCAATTGCAATCGTCTTGCGCAATGAATGCGTCTGGCGCTCAAATTTCTTCATCCGATTTTTCTTCCGCTGGTTGGCATGCAACAACTGTTCCTTCCACCGTTCTTGCCGCGCTCGTCGCCGACGGCACGTATCCCGGCCCGGATTACGGGATGAATCTGCGCAAAATTCCCGGCACCGCGTATCCCATCGGCGCCAATTTTGCGAATCTCCCGATGCCCAAAGACAGTCCTTTCGCCTGCTCCTGGTGGTATCGCACGGAATTAAATCTTCCGCAGAACTTTCAAGGGCGCACCGTGTGGCTGCATTTTGACGGCGTCAACTACCGCGCCAATATCTGGATCAATGGAAAGAAATTTGCTGATTCATCGGATGTTGCCGGCTCTTACCGCATTTACGATTTCGACGTCACGCGATTCGTAAAGCCGGGCAGCTCCAACGTAATCGCCGTCGAGACTTTTGCGCCGACGCAAAATGATCTCGCCATGAACTGGGTCGACTGGAATCCCGCGCCGCCCGACAAGGACATGGGCCTTTGGGGGGACGTCTATCTCATCTCCTCCGGTCCTGTCGCATTGCGCTATCCCGAAGTCATCACTCATTTCTCGAATGATTCACTGGACGAAGCCGACCTGACAGTAACCGCGCAACTGCTCAATGCGACCAACACACCGGTCAGCGCAGTCGTCAGCGGGACAATCGAAAACATTCATTTCGAGCAACCGGTTCAGCTCAATCCCAACGAAACTCGCGACGTATCATTCACCCCGGATCAGTTCCCGCAGTTGCGTGTCGCGCACCCGAAAGTCTGGTGGCCTTACGGTCTCGGTTCTCAAGACCTCGAAACCTTAAGCATGCAAGTCAGCATCGGCGGTGCCATCTCCGATCAGCAAAACGTCCGTTTTGGCATCCGCGAAATCACCTCCGCGATGCAGCCCGGGAATCATCTGTTGTTTCACATCAATGGCAAGAGAATCCTCATTCGCGGCGGCGGCTGGTCTCCCGACATGCTCATGCGCCAGCCTGCGCATAAGCTCGGAGCTCAATTCGACTACGTGCGCGAAATGGGCCTGAATACAATTCGTCTGGAAGGGAAACTCAACCCTGAGGATTTCTTCAATCTCGCTGATGAACGCGGCGTTCTCGTCATGGCTGGATGGTGCTGCTGCAGTTTCTGGGAACAGTGGCACAAGTGGGGCCCCGCAGACCTGCAAAATGCCACCGAGCAGCTTCGCTCGCAAATTCTTCGCCTTCGTCATCATCCCAGCCTTCTCGTATGGCTTAACGGCAGTGACAATCCGCCGCCCGCACCTGTTGAGCGCGCCTATCTGCGGATCGAAAAGCAACTGCAATGGCCCAATCCCATCATCTCTTCGGCTACTCAGCGGCCCACTTCCGTCTCTGGGCCAACGGGCGTCAAGATGACCGGGCCTTATGACTATGTTCCCCCTCCTTACTGGCTTGACGACAAAGAACACGGAGGCGCTTACGGGTTCAATACCGAAACGAGCGCCGGCCCCGCTCCAGTCGTGATCGGCAGTCTCAAAAAAATGATGCCCGCCGATCAGATTTGGCCGCCGAATGAATACTGGCATTTCCATTCCGGCTCCGGTGATTTTCAGCAGCTCTCCGCGTTCGACGACGCCATGAAGCAAATCTATGGTGCGGCGACTGATCTGCAAGACTACGAGCGCAAAGCGCAACTTATGGCCTACGAGAATGAACGCGCCATGTTCGAGGCCTACGCGTGCAACAAGTACACATCCACCGGCGTCATTCAGTGGATGCTCAACAATGCCTGGCCATCACTCATTTGGCATCTCTACGATTATTACTTGCAACCCGCCGGCGGGTATTTCGGCACGAAGAAAGCCAACGAGCTGCTCCATATCCAGTATTCTTACGACGATCGCAGCGTCGTTGTCGTGAATAGCTACTATCATTCATTTCTCGGCCTCACCGTTGTAGCCGATCTCTACGATTTCAATCTCAAGCCGCTTTTTTCCCGCCGTTCGATCGTCGATGCTCCCGCCGATTCCAGTCAGCGTGTTTTCACGATTTCTTCCGTTCCCGCCGATATACACAACCCGCAAGTTTATTTTCTGAAGCTCGACCTTCGCGACCGCAGCGGCAAATCCCTTAGCTCAAATTTTTACTGGCTGTCCAGCAAGCAGCCCGTCTTCGAATGGTATTGGTCCACTTACGAGCGCACGGAAGAATACTCGGACGAAAATTTGACCATGCTGGCCCAGTTGCCCGGCGTGAAGCTCGACGCAACCGCAAACCGTGACAGCGCAAACTCTGGCGAAGTTTCCGTTCGCTTGCGCAACCCGAGCGACCATCTCGCGTTTCAGGTGCGCCTCGCAGTCAACGACGCAAACGGCAACGAAATCCTGCCGGTTTTCTGGAGCGACAACTACACGGAACTAATGCCCGGCGAATCCAGAACCATTACCGCGCGATACCCCTCCTGGATTTCGCTCCCGCCTGGAGCAAAACTCGAAGTGAGCGGCTGGAACATCGAGCCAGTCACCATGGATATTAATTCTTCCCGTAGCGCAGCTGAAAACCACACGCCTGCACTCGCAAAAGCTTTCTCCCGCTGATGCCCCCCAGAAAATCTTTCGTTCCAACAGGAGAAAACTAATGCCCGGCGAGCCTTCTCAGCCCGCTCCATCCGGTATCGGCCTTCGCCGGACTCTCGGTCTCTGGGACCTTATCCTCTACGGCATTGTCATCATCCAGCCCGTTGCACCCATGCCATCTTTTGGCGTGGTCAGTACTGTCGCGCGCGGCCACGTCGTTACGGCAATTCTCATCGCCATGGTCGCCATGCTTTTCACCGCTATCAGCTATGGCCGCATGGCTCGCGTTTATCCCAGCGCCGGCTCTGCTTTCACTTACGTCGGACGCGAGCTGCATCCCGCCCTGGGCTACATCACGGGCTGGAGCATGGCCATGGATTACATTTTGAACCCTCTCATCTGTACCATCTGGTGCAGCAAGGCCGCGCAGAACTTTTTTCCGCAAATGCCCTATTTCCTCTGGGCCATTTTCTTTGCGCTCCTCTTCACTTGGCTGAACCTTCGCGGCGTCGAAACTTCCGCCCGCATCAACGCATTCCTTGCCGCCGGAATGGGCATCGTCATCGTCATTTTCGTATTTGAGGCCGTCCGCTACATCTACCACCTGCCGTATTTCGGCCCGGGATTTTTTACCCATCCTTTTTATGATCCCAAAACATTTTCTTCTTCCGCTCTCTTTCAAGGCACTTCCATCGCCGTGCTCACCTATATTGGCTTCGACGGCATCTCAACTCTCTCCGAAGAAGTGAAAAATCCGCGCCGCAATGTTCTGCTGGCCACTGTCCTTGTCTGTTTAGTCACGGGAGTCCTGGCATCCATCGAAGTCTATCTCGCACAGCTTGTCTGGCCTGCAACGCAGCCTTTTCCGGATATCGACACTGCCTTCGTCCACATCTCCGGCCGCGTCGGCGGCATTTTTCTTTTCGGACTCGTGAATCTCACTCTTCTTGTTGCCAACATGGGCTCCGGAATGAGTTCTCAGCTCGGCGCGGCACGCCTCCTCTACGGAATGGGCCGCAGCAACGCTCTCCCGCGCTCTTTCTTCGGCGCCATCGAGCAAAAGAATCGCGTCCCGCGCAACAATGTTCTTCTTGTAGGCGGGCTTGCTCTCGCGGGGGCCTTCGCCATGAGCTATGCCCTCGGCGCCGAAATGCTGAATTTCGGCGCTTTGATCGCCTTCATGGGAGTCAATGCCGCAGCTTTCGTGCGCTACTACGTTCGCGAAGAAAAAAAGCGTCTCACAAATTTTTTCCCGCCGCTCCTCGGATTTTTCATCTGCCTGTTCATTTGGTGGCATCTCGGCCGAACGGCAAAAATTGCCGGAGGTATCTGGATGCTCGCTGGAATCGTCTACGGCGCGATTAAGACTCGCGGCTTCCGGGGCAACGTCGTCCAGTTTGACGTTCCCGCCGACGAAACCTAGCGCTTCACACGGATTTTTCTTGCAAGCCTCTGTAACCGCTGCTCCGCCGTGCTCGTCTACTATTGGCTGCGTATTTGGATGCTTTCGCGCTTATAATTTTGCGCGAAATTGGCGAAATGACCTCCATAGACATAAGCACTGTTCAACCTTTGTCGCCGGTCCCGATTTCATTTTCCACTAGGGCATTTCTGTAATTATCAAAGGAGATAGATGATGATGGCGAAGTCTCGCATTTTCTGCACCGGAATTCTGGCGCTGGCGTTTTCTCTTTTTCCTGCTGTTCTTGCAGCGCAAGATCAACCCGCCACCGAATCGAAAGCCTCTGACCCGCTGGCCAATCTGAAGTTTCGCGATCTCGGTCCCGCAACCGCCGGCGGTCGCGTCGCCGCCGTGGCCGGAATCCCCGGCGATCCCAACGTTTATTATGTTGGTGCTGGTGGCGGCGGAGTCTGGAAAACGGTCGACGGCGGCCTCACTTGGAAAGCCGTTCTCGAACACGCCAAGACCGCATCCATCGGCGCGATCGCTATCGCTCCCTCGAATCCCAATGACGTTTGGGTCGGAACCGGTGAGGGAAACATTCGCAACGACGTTCTCGACGGCAACGGCGTCTACTTTTCTTCGGACGCCGGAAATTCCTGGAAGTTCATGGGCCTCGAGGAAACGCAGCAGATCACTTCGATTCTTGTCGATCCTAACGATCCCAACACCGTTTTCGTTGGCGCGCTCGGCCATGCCTGGGGACCGAACGCCGACCGCGGAGTTTTCAAAACCACCGATGGCGGAAAAACGTGGAAGAAAGTTTTCTACATCAACGATTCCACCGGCGTTTCCGACCTCGCCATGGCCGGCAATAATCCCAATGTTCTATTCGCCTGCATGTGGCAATTCCGCCGTTATCCCTGGACGTTAGTGGACGGCGGCCCCGATAGCGGGATTTACCGTTCGACAGACGGCGGAGATACTTGGCAAAAACTAACAAAAGGTCTTCCCGACGGCCCGTTGGGTCGCAGCGCAATCGCCGTCGCCCCTTCCAATCCCAATCACGTTTACGCGCTCATCGGCGCCAAGCACGGCATGCTCTGGCAATCGGAAGACATGGGCGATTCGTGGACGGCCGTTAGCGACAATCACGCCCTCGACGTTCGCGCATTTTACTTTTCCAAATTGCTCGTCTCCCCGAACGATGAAAACAAAGTTTATTTCATGTCCTTCAACTTGATGCAATCCAACGATGGCGGCAAAACCGCATTCTCTGCCGACCGCGGTGTTCACTCCGATCACCACACGTTGTGGATTGACCCAAAGAACCCGGACCGTATGATTCAGGGTAATGACGGCGGCGTCTTTCTCTCCACCGACGGTGCGAAGACTTGGCGCTTTCTGGATACTCTGCCCATCGAGCAGTTCTACATGGTCGCTGCCGACAGCAAGCAGCCCTTCGATCTCTGCGGCGGATTGCAGGACAACAGCTCCTGGTGCGGCCCTTCCTCTGATTTGGATAACAATCGTTCCATGAGCAGCAGTTGGTACACCGTTGTCGGTGGTGATGGCGAATACGCCGTCCCCGCTCCCAGCGATCCAAACATCATTTACAGTGATTCACAGAACGCATCCATCGAGCGCCTCGACCTTTCCACGCATATCAGCCACTTTGTCCGTCCTTATCTTCCCGGTGTGGAGGAAACCAAGCCTGCGGACCTGAAATATCGGTTCAACTGGACATCTCCCATCGCTGTCTCGCCCACGGACGCCAACAAGGTTTATCTCGGCGGAAACGTCGTTTTTAAATCTACGGATGGAGGCAAGAATTGGACGGCCATTAGCGGCGATCTCACCCGCAACGACAAATCCAAGCAGGAAATTTCCGGCGGTCCGATTCAGCACGACATCAGCGGCGCCGAAACCTATGACACGATTCTGACCATCACTCTCGCTCCCACGGATCCCAACGTGATTTGGGTCGGCACGGACGACGGCCTCGTTCAGGTCACGCGTGACGGCGGCAAGACATGGACCGAAGTCGGTAAGAATATTTCCGGCGCGCCAGAGTGGGCCCGCATCTATCAAGTCGGCGTCTCGCCTTTCAATGCTGGCACCGCGTACGTCACCTACGATGCGCACATGCTCGATAATCGCGGCGTTTACGTTTATCGCACCGACGATTACGGCGCCACGTGGACGAAAATCACCGACGGTCTGCCCGACGGCTCGCCCGCTCACGTTGTCCGCGAAGATCCCAACAAGAAAGGTTTCCTCGTTTGCGGCACGGATACCGGTCTTTATTACTCGCAGGATCGCGGCGATCATTGGCAGCTGTTGAAAGCCGACTTCCCGACCGTCGCAGTTTTCGACGTGAAATTCGTGAAGCGTTCGCACGATCTGCTCGTCGCCACTCACGGACGCGGCATCTTCGTGCTCGACGACATCCGCCCGCTTGAAGAACTCACTCCCGATGTGCTTTCGAGCGACTTCCATCTCTTCACATCGGCGCCCGGAACCATTTTCCACACCTGGCGCACCGGCGAAGGTGGCGGTGGTGGCTACGGTGCGCCAAACGCGCCAAGCGGCGTCATCATCGACTATTACCTGAGGTCAGAAATCAAAACGCCGCAAGGGCGCGAACCAGGGCAGCGGATGGGACGCCAGGGTCCAGTGAAGATCGTCGTCACCGACGAGAACGGGAATCCTGTCGTCACGGATTACGGCCCGGGCGACGCTGGCATCAACCGCTTCGTCTGGAGCATGAGCTATGACGGCCCCACGCAGTACACAGGCGAGCGGCCGCCCGAGGCAAATCCGTTCTTTAGTTTCAATCGCGGCCCCCGCGTCGCTCCTGGAACCTACAAGGTCTCCGTCACCGCCAATGGCCAGACGCAATCAGAGACCGTCACCGTGGAACAGGATCCCAATCTCCATGTTGATCCTGCGATCTTCCACGAACAAACGCAGGCCGCATTGGAAGCGCGAAGTCAAATGAGTGCGCTGAACGAAATGCTCAATCGCATCGATGGAATCGAGAAAGAGCTTGGCGATTTCCGTACGATGGTTCATGCCAGCAAGGACGAGCAGGAGCAAGCGAAGTACCGGCCCATTCTTGCTCGTGGAAGAGACCTCGAGAAAACCCTGAACACGATTAAGGATGCCGTCTACAATCCGGATATTCAGCATGCCGTTTCCGAAGATGACATCCACGCCCTTACGGATTTCCACACGCAACTTCAGCAGTCCGGTTTCCGTGGAGGTGGCGCTTACGGCGAAGCTCCCAGCCCACTGGTGAAAGCGCAAATAGCCGAGATGTTTAGCAAGAATGAAGGTTTCCTGAAGCAGTTCAACGACGCGCTCCGAACTGACGTCGCGGAATACAACCGTGCCGCTCAGTCCGCTGGTGCGCCAACCGTCTTCGCCGGCGCGCCAATTACCGTGAAGCCCGTCAAATAATTATCGCGAGCGATAACACGCATTTCCGGCCCTGCACGGCTCAGGAATGAACCGGCCTTCCAGGGCCGCGCTATTTCTGCGCTTTCGATTGCGTAATCAACTCGCGCGTGAGAGCACGATAATCGCCAGTATCAATACGGCCACGCCGCCGTACATGATTTGCAGCGGCCGCCGTCCCGTTCCGCGCCACTCCCCGGTCACCACGCCCCAAATGCTCGCCGTTATCACAATCATCGACATGAAGACCGGCCAGCCCACCACCGTTCCCAGTGAGCCCATCTTTCCCGCCGCAATCCCATAAATCAGCGTGCTCGCAAACCAAAATACGCCCATAATCCCCGCCAGAATGTAATAGCTTCCTGTCTTCGCCATCGCAAAACGGTTGCCGGTGCGATTTTTTTTCACCAGATAAATGCAATAAATCAGGTTCGGAATTCCGCCGGCCACCATCAACGGAAGCCACACCGCATTCGGCGCCCACTGCGTCGCCGCTCCCGAATTTTCCGCCGCGCTGAGCAGTTGCGGTCCCGAAGTGAATCCAATATTCACCAGCGCCGATCCCACTCCGCTGATGATGCAATAAACGAGCCCTCGCATCATCGATGCCTTGTTCGGATCAACCGCTTGCCCTAGCGCCGACTCTCGCTTTCGTCCAGCCTTCGCGCAGACTGCCACGCCTGCAATCACCAGCGCAACTCCCACCAGCACATCGATTCCCGCCGGAGCGAAAATCTTGTCGCTGTGATAGCGAATCAGCGGAAACAGTCCCCCCACCGCTGCCGCGATTCCCAGAATGATCGAAAACGCCAGCGCGATTCCCACCGATTCCACCGCCAACCCAAAAAACACCTGCGAAATTCCCCATCCCGCTCCGCACGCCGCCACTGCCACAATCACCATCGCGGGCACTTCCGCGTAAATCGTGTGCAAATGCGGAACCGTCAGCCACGCCATCAGCGGCGGAAAAATCACCAGCGCCCAAATCGTCCACACCAGCCACGTGTTTTCCCACGCCCATTGCCGCGTGAACTTCATCGGAAGCGTGAAGCTCCCGTTCATAATTCCGGCAATCACCAGCAGGAGCACTCCCGCAATGGCGCTGTTCATCTTTTTTCTCTCCGCTTAGATCATGGAAGCTTTCGCTTGCGCAAGCGGCGAAACTATACACGTTCCACATCCCTCGCGCTATCATGTGCTCGTACAACGGAGACTCAGCTCAATGCCGTCGCAGCAGCCGCTTTACCTCGGAGTCGATATTGGCGGAACGAAAGTCGCTGCCGGACTTGTCGATTCGCGCGGGAACATTCTTTACAAAACGCGCGTTCTAATGCCCAGCCGTGGCTCCGAAACGGAAGCTCTTTCGGCAGTTGAGCAGTCCATCGCCGCCGCGCTCGAATCGAAGCCGCGTCTCCGCAAATCTGTCGCCGCCATCGGCATCAGCAGCCCTGGCCCTCTCGATCCTCGCAAAGGCATCATCATCAATCCGCCGAATCTTCCGTGCTGGCGCAATTTTCACATCGTCAAAAAATTGAAAGCCGCCGCGCATCTTCCCGTTCATCTCGACAACGACGCCAACGCCGCCGGCCTTGCCGAAGCGATTTGGGGCGCGGGCAAAGGATACGAATCCGTTTTCTACGCCACTCTCGGCACCGGCATTGGCACTGGGATTGTTTTCAATCGCCGCATCTATCACGGTCGCACCGGCTCCGCCGCTGAAGGAGGCCACGTTTCCATCGACTATCGCGGCCCACAATGCGCTTGCGGAAAAATAGGATGCATCGAGGTTCTGGCCGCTGGCCCTGCTGTCGCAAAGCTCGCGCGCGCCAAAATCCTTCGCGGCGAAAAGCTGCTGTCTCTCGTTGGCGGCAATCCCGATTCCGTCACCGCCGAAATGGTCGGCGCCGCATGGCACGCTGGCGACAAATTCGCCGCTTCCATCCTCGAGGAAACCGCCAACCTCCTCGCCATCTGGCTCGGCAACATCGTTGATCTCCTCGAGCCCGACGTCATCATTTTCGGCGGCGGCATGGGTGCTTTGATTTCCGAATGGTTCCCGCATATCCACAAACAACTGCCCCGCTGGAGCATCAATTCCCGCTGCTCGGAAATTCCTCTTGTCTCTGCGCGCTACGGCGAAGATTCCGGCATCGCCGGAGGCGCTGCCCTCTGCCTCGACGTGTCGGCTGCAAATCCACGCCGCTCCTCGTCTCGTTCTTCGCGCAACAAAAAACACTAACAACGTCCCTCGTTCCGCACTTGCGTGCATCGCCGAGGCCCAGTGGCAGCATCACCCTCGGCGTTCTTTTGCGCCTCACGTCTCTCCATTCGCCGCTTGCGTGTCGTCCACCGTCTTCATTTGCCGCACTTCTTGCAGTTCTTCATTCAG
>JASHRN010000210.1 GCA_030037335.1 Candidatus Acidiferrales bacterium
ATGGTCAGCGCGTTCCCTGGCAGAATGTCCGCCGCTTCGCCGTTCTGCACCGTCATTCCCACTTCCAGGCCCACGGGATGCAAGATGTAGCGTTTCTCTCCATCTGCATAATGCAGCAGCGCAATCCGGGCCGAGCGGTTCGGGTCATATTCGATTGCCGCGACCTTTGCCGGGATTCCCGTTTTGTCGCGCTTGTAATCGATCACCCTATACTTCTTTTGATGTCCCCCGCCGCGGTGCCAGATGGTTACTTCACCGTGCGCGTTGCGCCCGCCGGTGCGCTTCTTGGTTTCGAGCAGCGACTTCTCCGGCTGGTCCTTGGTAATCTCGCTCTTGTCCAGCATGGTCAAAAATCGCCGTGCCGGCGTGTAAGGTCGAAATGATTTCAGTGCCATTGTTGCCTCGCGCTACAAATTCTCCGCGTACTCCATCATTTTTTCGCCCGGAGCCAGTTTCACGTACGCCTTCTTCCAGTCCGGCCTTTGCCCTTCGGAACGCCCGCGGCGTCGCGTTTTGCCGTGATAAATCGCCGTGCGCACTTCCGCCACTTTCACGTTGAACGCCCTCTGCACCGCTTCCTTGATCTGCGTCTTGGTCGCTTCGCGCGCCACTTCAAACACCGCCGTGAGCTGCGTCTCTTTCACGCCCAAACCTTTTTCCGTGATCACCGGACGCCGGATAATTTCGTAAGGCTGCATCGACATGGCTTAGTCCTTTTTCGCCTTGGGCTTCGATTTCGAATGGGCCTTTGCGGCCTGCCCGCTGTGGTGAGCCGGCTTCTTTTCCGATTTCTTGGCCACTTTCTTATGAGCCGCGCCTGCACTCTTCGCTGCACGTTTCGGTTTATCCGCGCTTGTGCTCTTTCCCTTCCCCGCAACTGCTCCTTCGATTTGCACGTGCTCCGAAGCGCCCGCTTCGCCGTTTTCGCTCAGTCCGCGGCTCAGCTTTTCCGCCGCTTCGCGCGACAGCACCACGGACTCATGCCGCATCAAGTCGTACGGCTGAATCGCCGTTGTTCGCACCAGCTTCACGCCTTCCAAATTGCGGCTGGCTCGCTCCAAATTCACATTCTCTCCGCCGTCAACGAGCAGCAGCGAACGGCTTGCGTCGTCCACGTGCGATAGCGCTTGGCGAAATGCTTTCGTCTTGTGCGTCTCCAATTCCCATTTGTCCACCACGAACAATTTTTTGTCCGCCAGCTTCGCCGAAAGCGCCGAGCGCAGCGCCCCCAGGAAAACTTTCCGCGGAATGCGATACGCATAGCTTCGCGGCACGGGCCCGTGCACCGTTCCGCCATGGCGCCACAGCGGCGACCGAATCGATCCGATGCGCGCGCGCCCCGTGCCCTTCTGCTTCCACAATTTCCGGCCAGACCCGCTCACTTCGCTCTTCTGCTTGGTCTTGTGCGTTCCCGCGCGCTGACTTGCCAGATAATGCCGCACCGTCTCATGCAGCACATGCGGATTCACCCGCGCCGCGAACACATCATCGGCAAGTTCCAGTTGCCCCACCGTTTTTCCATCCAGACTCGTAATGTCAACGACAGCCATATTCGTTTCGCTACTTCGCGCCTTTCGCTCTTTTCACGTAAATGTACGCGCCCGTCGGTCCGGGAACCGCGCCGCGCACGAAAAGCAAATTCTCGTCCGCGTCAATTTTCACTACTTTCAAATTCTTCGACGTTTGCCGCACATTTCCCAAATGCCCCGGAAAGTGCTGGTTCTTCCAGACGCGCGAAGGAAACGAGCTCGCTCCGATTCCACCCGGCGCGCGATGGAACATCGATCCGTGCGAAGCGTCTCCGCCTGCGTAATGCCAGCGCTTCACGCCTCCGGCGAATCCCCGGCCCTTGCTGATTCCTGCCACGTCCACCAGTTCGCCGACCTTGAACCCATCCACCAGAACGCGATCTCCGGCCTTGGTTTCGTCCTTCGATTCGTCCAGCCGAAACTCGCCCAGAAACCGCATCGGCGCGACGCCCGCCTTTTTGAAATGCCCGGTCATCGCCTTGTTCACGCGCTGCGGCTTGATGAATTCCACCAGCCCCAGTTGCACTGCGTCATACCCGTGCTTGTCCTTCGTCCGGCGATCCACCACCACGCATGGGCCCGCCTGCAAAACGGTGCACGGAATCGACGTGCCGTCTTCGCCGAAGACTTGCGCCATTCCCAGCTTGATTCCCAAAATTCCGTTCACAGCCATCTCAGTCGCTCTTCCTTTTTATCGAACTACAGATCCCTCACTGCGTTCGGGATGAAAGCGCCCAAAACGCGCTTTCATTTCGCGTGCGTTGCGCCGAATGCCTTGATTTCCACGTCAACTCCCGGCGGCAAATCCAATTTCATCAGCGCGTCCACGGTATCCGGCGTCGGCCCCAAAATGTCGATCAGCCGCTTGTGCGTGCGCATTTCAAACTGCTCGCGCGATTTTTTGTCCACATGCGGCGAACGCAGCACGGTCCAGCGGTTCACCACTGTCGGTAAAGGAATCGGCCCGGCAACATCCGCGCCGGTGCGCCGCGCCGTTTCCACAATCTCCTTCGTCGACTGATCGAGAATGCGGTGATCGTATGCCTTCAAACGAATCCGAATTTTTTCGCCGTTGGACATGTTTACTCGACGATTTCCGTGACGGCGCCGGCTCCCACCGTGTGCCCGCCTTCGCGGATCGCAAACCGCAAGCCCTTCTCCAGCGCCACTGGAGTGATCAGCTTCACTTCTACACTCACGTTGTCTCCCGGCATCACCATTTCCACGCCCGTCGGCAGCGCCACATCTCCGGTCACGTCCGTCGTGCGAAAATAAAACTGCGGCCGGTACCCCGTGAAAAACGGCGTGTGCCGCCCGCCTTCTTCCTTCGT
>JASHRN010000211.1 GCA_030037335.1 Candidatus Acidiferrales bacterium
CAGCTGCGGTCGCATTCGACAAAGCCATCGCGTATCCTCATGCCAATCCTGGAGTTATCGCTCTCGCAGCGCTCGAAGCAGGAGAAGTCTATGATTTGATGGGCGAGCGCGCGAAAGCTATTGAGCATTACAAGCAAGCCCAAGGCATCGCTCCCCCAGACTCGGCAACTGCTCGGGCAGCCGCATGCTATCTGAAGCATGCTTTCACGGGCGAGTAAGGTCCTCCACCGCGCGAAAGTGATGTAGTTTTGCGTTGAAGCGCAATCGCTTGCACACCTGCGACAAGTCCCGTTGTTCCATCCAGTTACGTTGTGCTCAGCTCTTCCTTAGGCAGGCGTCGCTCGCCGCCGCAAATTGTTTAGATACTCTTGTTAATTATTGATGGTGTTGAACTTGGTCGTTTAGACAGCGTTTAGAAACAAATGAGCCGAATTAAGTGCCCGAATCAGCCTCTGCACGCACTGTGGCAAATCCGTTGCACAACTCTGCTGCATCACTTTGGGCCCGTTTGTGGATTCCAATCAACGGCTAAGGACAATTGGCATGCGAAAAACAATCACTACACTCGCAGCACTGGTTTTGGCATTAGGATTCACCGCAATTGGGGCAAAGGCGTCGGCGAGCGGCTCGATCGGCTGCAGCGGCGGCAATGGAGCGTCAACTCCGTGCACCGGCTTGGGTCTTGGCACGGTCACGCAGAGCGGATCGCTTTTCAGCACCGCGGGCATCGATGTCGCTCTCACCAGCGTGACCGGGATTGCGGAGCCTTTTGCGAGTCTGGAGGTGTTCACGCCGAACACCGATCAGTTCAACTTCAGCTTCACGAATGTTGGAGAATCGGCAGGCGGAACCTTCAGTTTCACAGATCTCACTGAGTCCGGCGCACTAACCGTTAAGGGCACGGCGGTGTGGGTTTCGCCCGCGCCGACAGGGTTGACCGGAACTCTGGACCTCGATTTGGTAGCTACGACGTATTCGTTCAACGACGAGGGTTACTCTTTTAGCGGCTCAATCCACGATTCAGGCAGCGCTTCTCTGAACTTGGACCCGGGCACGGTTGAATCAATGACGGGGTCGGTCGGCCTGCCGAGCGGCAGCAGCGGGGGATCCGGACCCTCACCCACGCCTGAGCCGGGTACGCTTTTGCTTCTCGCTTCCGGTTTGTCGCTGGTTGGGTTTATTGGCCGTAAATGGGTAGTTTGCGGCTAGTCGTGCAAAACAACAAGGCCAGCAACTGAATTGGCTCCGCAAAAAGTGTTTTTGATCCGTGGAGGCGGAGCTTGCTCTGTACTGAATTTTTCAGAAGTTGCTTGGGCGGGAAGGAAAACACAAGGGAGAAACCACGATGAAGCATGTATATCAGCTGTTGCTCGTCCTTGCTTCGCTCGTATTGTTCTTCGCCGTACCCTCCAGCTTATCGGCTAGCGAATTTCCGCTCAACCTTCCGTCCGCAACGATCAACACAAGCAGTACCTGCGGTTCGGGAAGTTCTTCCTGCGCGCCCAGCTTTACAAGTGGAGCCTTCACGCTTGGCGACTGCGACACTTTCGGCATCTGCGGACTACAGAGCAGCGGGATGAATGTCGGCTCACCCACAGCGTTGCCTAGCGTTAGTTGGTATATTACCGACGGCGATTATGGCCCGATAACATTCCTGGCAAACGGCGTCGTCAAGATGCCCAGCAGCAACAATTTCGCTTTTGAACTGGGCGATGGAGCGTTGGGTGACTACATCATTGGAGGCATCGATTTTACATCGTGGCTCACTGCCGGAAATGGAGACACACTCCTCTTTGGCATCGTGGATGTGACAGAGTGGGCTGTCTCCTCCCGTACAGGCGATAGTGTTTTTGGCAATCCCCCCGGCCTGACGTCCCTCTATTTTGAGCTGGACCTTTCCTGTAGAGCCTCGCCGTGTGTTGTGCTTGGCGACCCCGATGTCACGTCCGCCAGTGCGATCATTTCCTCCTCCTCGCTGACGTCGGGTACTCCACCGTCGAGTGCCACTCCAGAGCCCAGCACGCTTCTGCTTCTCGGCTCGGGGCTGCTTGGCGTGGCGCCATTCGTTCGCCGCGGGTTCGCGCGAGCATGAGTTAGCAGACGCGTTCAAAGTTTCACGGTTCAGTTCAGTGGAGTGGAGGTCCCACTGCTGATCTGGCCTACGGGCTGATCAGCAGGGGTCGCAGTCATACGCGGCAGTGTGGTGGCTGTCGCAACATGCTGAATGAGAGCCTCGCTCCGCTTCGAGGACGATCGGCGCGAGGCTTTCCTTACCCCGTAAAAGAAAAAACCCCGCTACGGCTTTCCGTGGTGCGTAGCGAGGTCTTGTTTCTGAGAAAGTTTACGTTAAGCGCTCTTAGTTCTTTGCCGCCTTTGCCGCCGTTTTTGCGCTCTTGCGGCGGCGCTTTGGCCGTGCGGGCCGCCCTGCAATTTCACCAACGATCTCTGCTGACCACATGCTGGTAACGAACTTCTTCATTCCATGGTCGTCGAATTCCACGGTCGTCCGATCAGAATCCGATTCTGTTACCGTGCCCACGCCGTACTGCATGTGTCGCACTGTTTGCCCTGCTTCGAGTACTTGCACGAAAGCCTCCTTGGCTGGCCTTTACTTCATTGAATTTAGATTCGAAATAAACCGAGCCTTATGCCGGGACTAGCGGAAATAAAGACAAACAACAGGTCCTATGAACAATCCCAAAACGAGTAACCTCTATAGATTAGATGCCGTAACATCCTCTTGCGTACCGAAATCTTCCGGCCCAACCCCCCAATTCCGTACCAGCGCTGTGGCTTCTATGTATTTTTCACTAGCTTTACAATTGCAAGGTGAGTGAGGCTTCGAGAAGAAGCCCCACTCAGATCATTGGGTGACTCAGAGACCGACGACGGCTTCCGCCTGCAATCCTTTGGGTCCTTTCTTCACTTCGAACTCCACAGCTTGACCCTCATTCAGAGTCTTGTAGCCCTCCGACTGGATCGCGCTGTAGTGTACGAAAACGTCCTCGCCGCTTTGACGTTGAATGAACCCATAACCTTTGCTGGCGTTAAACCACTTCACTGTACCTTGTTCTCTACTCAACTTCTTACTCCTTGCTGGCTGAAGCTATTTGCGCTCGTCGTCGCCTCTCGAGGCCCATAAAAAAAGGCTGCTCGGAGCCTCGCTCCACGCAGCCTAGCCGATGTCTCAAAAAGCAGTCACAAGAGCCACAAACGCGTTATGATTATACCATAATGCGAATCCTGTAGGCCAACAGATTTTTCCCCAGGAATGCGTCAGCGTACCCCTAAGTAGAATTCATTCTAAGGCCAATGAATCCTTGGGCATAGAACCAGAAACTGGCGAGGTAACAAGTTGCAGAGTTTTGCATGTTTCGTACTATGAGTTTACGTAAGCTCCGCCGTTTCAACCCCGGTTATGGCGTCGCGATTGCTTACACCGAAGCGGTGCATGGTCCGGCTCACTTCTACGAGCCGCCCTACGATTTTGCATTTGGGGCTCGTTTCGGGGGATTTATGAAGAAGTTTTCCGCGCTTATCGAAATTTTCGCTCTGACTATACTTTGCTTCGCCCTGGCCCCTGCAGCGCATGCCGGAATTGTCAGCTTGACGCTTAGCTCCACGGGAGCAGATACAACCTTCACGATTTCAGGGACGTACGCCGCTGGGGTTCCAAACGTCACAAATCTTGCTGCACCCAATGACCCTT
>JASHRN010000212.1 GCA_030037335.1 Candidatus Acidiferrales bacterium
GAACGGCTAAGCGAACAAGCCGCTCTCGCACAGTATTTTTTGGAGATTCGCGGGCAGGACGCCCTCATTGATCTCTACAACGAAACCATCAAGGAATACACGGAGTCGCTGACGTTGGCGCAGGCGCAGTATGAGACCGGCATCACCGACTCCATCTCAGTCGTCGAGGCGCAGAACACTCTTCAAACTGCAGAAGCAACCCTGACCGGTCTCGGCGTCCAGCGGGCGCAGTACGAGCACGCCATCGCCGTCCTAGTGGGCAAGCCCGCCTCGCAGTTCTCCATCCCCCATCGAGGGCTCACGGAGAACCCGCCACCGATTCCCATTGGCGTACCCTCGCTTCTGCTCGAACGCCGGCCGGACATCGCCGCGGCGGAGCGGCTACTGGCTGCAGACAACGCACAACTCGGTGTCGCTTATGCCGCCTTTTTCCCCGCGTTGACGCTATCCGTTGCAGGAGGCACCGAAACCTCCTTGCTCCATCAGATTCTGAGCTTGCCCAGTGCGTTTTGGTCGATCGGCGCTTCCGCATCGCAACCCCTCTTCAATGCCGGGCTGAAGCCAGCTCTTCGCCAATATGTCGCAGTCTACAATGCGGACTTGGCCTCCTACCGCGCGACAGTCCTGACCGCCTTCCAACAGGTGGAAGACTACCTCGCAGCGACTCGTATACTATCTAAAGAGATCGTACAACAGGAGCAGGCCGTTAAGAGCGCCCAACAAGATGTGAGTCTTGAGACGGACCGATACAAGACGGGAATCGATCCGTACATTGACGTCGTCACTTTGCAGGACACTCTACTTGGTGACGAGCAGACCTTAGTCAACTTGCATATCACTGAGATGACCGATGCCGTCTCGTTGATACAGGCTTTAGGTGGCGGCTGGGACGTCTCCGCGCTACCCACACCGGCCCAAGTCGCGCAAAAACCTCCCACCGCGGACACCAAACTCCAGCAATAGACGTCGGGCTGACGAGGAACGACCGAAAAGCGCGCTAGGCTTAAACGGCCAGCAGCAGCCTTCATCGGGGGAATGCTTCGATGTTGCAAAGGGGGAGCCCGTGTCTGAACAACACGTGCGAATGAACCCTCCTTGACGTTGAATGACGTTTGCGACAGGCTATAGAAATTGAGCGAGCCAGAGATTTCGTCTGACAAAGGCGTGAGTCCGAATGGAGTATTAGGAGGTGCCTGTGGTCCCGACGAGAAACCTGCGAAGAATCCTGTTCGGCTACGTTATCGCCGTCGGTCTTTCCTGCATTTGGGTACCTCGGAGGGTCACGTATTATCAACCGGAGCAATTGGGTCCATTCTGGTGCGGCTATAGCTTTCTGTGGCATCCATTGGATAAATACGGCCCTCTCGCCTCGAACCACGGCCCCATACTACGTACATACTCCGTGGACTACCTGGTCCTCTCGCTTGAAGATGTCGGTCTAACGGGGCTGCTAGTCGTGTTCCTGTTGCTCGCAGGGGAGTCTTCCCCTGAGGCGAGCATGGGCGTACCGCGCGTAATAGCCCCAACAGAAGTAAACATCCGCGGAGCCTCAGAAAATGGCCCGTCCAAAGAAGGGAAGAATACCTGAAAGTACGCCACAGCCACATGAGAACAGGAAGTGATCTCCTTCGAACGCGAAAGAGCGAGCCCAATGCATGCGAGGCACCGCCATGGCCGTCGGGCTGTAGGCCCGCTGTCCCCAATCTGGGTTTAACCTCTTCCATCGCTACTGAAACCCCATCCTTCGCCGTAATCCAGAATTTCTATGACGTCCTTCGTGATCGCTTTAGTGAGGCGAGCCTTCTGCTGTTCGCTTTTTCCCCTGGCCACAGCTTAACGATTAACATGAGGCATTGTTTTCTCCAGCTACTGATGATTTGATCCGTGGGGCAAGCCCCTCAAAGAGCTGCCGATTCCTGATTCTTACGTTTCCGTTCGAGCACTGCGATGCGTGTGCCCTTCGCCATGTCGGGCACGAGATGGCGGCGGTTACCCGCCCCACTGCGCCTTCTTCATGATCCATCTGCCAGCCTGCTTCTACCTGATCCAGATGCTTACTTTGCGTGTCGCCATTGGGTTTTCCTATTTAGATTCCAGCGTTCGGTACTGACTGACTTCGGTACTTCCGTACCTTTTTTCAAATGCTGCGCGGTCTGAATTTTGCGGAGATTGGTGATACGAGTCGGGTAACAAGTCGCTAAGTCTTTTTGAATCTGGAAATGGTAGCGATACCGGGACTCGAACCCGGATTTGAGCCTTGAGAGGGCTCCGTCCTAACCTTTAGACGATATCGCCTGAGAATGGATACAAACTGTTCTAGGTCGCAGATGTTCACGCTGATTTTCGCACGCTCGCGTGCTTGCTCGCAAGTGATGCCAAGGAAGCATGAAGCATGGATATAGTGCGCTTTGGGAAACAGCATAACTGCATGCTGAGGCAGAAACGTTTCGCTGTGCTAGCTTAGCCATAGAGAGCTGAATTCGACCGAGGAGTGCATGGATTCGCGCAGCAACCGCCGCAGTGACCGGATTTCCATCTCGTTTACACTCGAAACGATGGGCACCGATGCGCAAGGACGGCCATTTCTCGAAACGGCAAGGACTGTGGTGGTGAACCGTCATGGGGCGCTGGTTGCGCTTAACCATAAACTGCGCGCCGGACAGAACGTGACCGTGCGGCGGCGCGCAACTGACGGCTCAATCCGGCAGGCGGACGTGAAAGTGGTGGCATGCGAGAAAGAAACATCGAGCGGCGGCGAATATGGAATTTCATTTGTGGATCCCGATCTGGATTTTTGGGGGATCGAATTTCCGGCACCGGAGCGATCGATTGATGCAGTCGTGCGGCTTTTGGTGGAATGCTCGCACTGCAGGAGTCAGGAGCTGGCATATTTGGATTCCCGAGAGCTGAAAGAATTCGAAGCGAATCACTTATTCGCGCGGCAGTGCCGGGTCTGCGAAGCTCCAACGATATGGAAGCAGCCACTGGAATCGATGGTGCGCGGCGACGGTTCAGAAAAACAACGCGAAGCCGGAGGATCGGCACTGGGCACAACGTCGCCAGAGCGGGAGACGACGCGGTACGATACGCGGCTGACAGCCTGTGTGCGAGAGAAGCCGGGCACGGAGGAGATGGCCGTGTGCGAGAACGTTTCGCGGCAGGGAATCGCGTTTCGCACGAAGAATCGCTATCAGGAAGGAGCGCAGGTGGAAGTTGCAGTGCCGTACACACCGGGAATGGCAAACGTGTTCGTGCCTGCAATTGTGGTACA
>JASHRN010000213.1 GCA_030037335.1 Candidatus Acidiferrales bacterium
ACCGCTTACGCAAAGGCCCTCTGCCGCTCGAACAATTCTTCAAAATCGCCACCGAAATCTGCGATGGCCTCGAAAAGGCCCATCGCAGCGGCGTTGTGCATCGCGACCTGAAGCCCGGCAACATCATGCTGACCAAAACCGGCGCAAAGTTGATGGACTTCGGTCTCGCCAAAGCTCTCCCTGCCGAAGCCCCGTCCAGCTCGCCTCTCAGCGTAACTCTCAGCACGCCTGCCGCCGCTCATCCGCTCACGGCTCAAGGAACTCTCGTCGGCACTTTCCAGTACATGTCTCCCGAACAGATCGAAGGCAAACCCGCCGACGCGCGCTCCGACATTTTCTCGCTCGGCGCAGTCTTCTACGAAATGCTCACCAGCGCGCGCGCCTTCGAAGGCAAATCAACCGCCAGCGTCATGGCCGCTGTTCTCGAACGCGAGCCCGCTCCCATCTCCACCCTTCAACCTTTGACTCCGCCGACTCTCGACCGCCTCATTCGAACTTGTCTTGCCAAAGACCCCGATGAACGCATCCAGACCGTTCACGATCTGAAGCTCCAGTTGCAATGGATCGCTTCCGCTGGATCATCTCAAGAACTTGCAACCATTCCCACGAAGTCAAGTCCTGCGAAATTCGGTAAGCTCGGTTGGATCGTTGCCGCTGTGCTCGCCCTTCTGCTCGCCATTAGCATTTTGGGGGCGCTCAATCGCCAGCCCTCACGCACCGCACCGATTTTCTCGTACATTCCGCCTCCGCCGGAGACACACTTCCACGCATTTTCCTTTGGCGCCGGTCCCGCTGTTCTCTCACCCGACGGCACTAAAGTTGCCTTCACCGCAGTGGATTACCAGGGCAACATCAAGCTGTGGCTTCGTCCGCTCGACTCACGCGAAGCCACTTCTCTCGCAGGAACAGACAACGCATCGGCGCCGTTCTGGTCTCCCGACGGAAATTCCCTTGGATTTTTCGCCGAAGGCAAACTGAAAACCGTCAATCTTTCCGATGGAAGCATCAATGTGCTCTGCGACGTCCCCAATCCCCGCACGGGCACTTGGTCGTCCCAGGGCGTAATTGTATTCGCCAACAATCCCGCGACGTACACCTTGGCAACAATCGAGAGTGTTCCCGCGCGCGGCGGAACACCGACTCCAATTTCCGTAGCTTCCACGGGCACGGAGTCAAAATTTGGAAAGCCGAGCAACCTCGCGGTCATGCAGCCCTATTTTCTTCCCAATGGCAGGAATTTCCTGTTCTCAGCGCAGAACGCACAGGGCAGCTATGCCATCGAAATGGGCTCGCTGGATTCGAGCGTGGCTAAATTCATCCTCGACAATGCCACCGACGCTGCTTACGGCAGTGGCTTCCTTCTGTTCTTGCGCGATGGCAAATTGTTTGCTCAGCCCTTTGATCCCAGTTCGGCAAAGCTATCCGGCGCGGCGACCATGCTCGTTGACGCAGGCGCCTACTCCGTTGCGGCGCGAACGATTACCTTTCAGGCGGAGTCCACGGCCAATGAGCTCGAGTGGTTCAATCTCGATGGCAAGCCTTTGGGGCAAGTAGGAGAAATTGAAGATTACTACAGCCCCAGAATCTCGCCCGACGGGAGCCGCATTTTGACGCTGAGTGTCTCGAGCTCAGGCAGTGATCTTTGGTCATTTCCCGCGAATGGTGGAGTAAGCACGCGTCTGACTTTCGGCCCCGGCAACAAGCTCTGGTCCGTCTGGTCGCCGGATGGAAAATACATCGCGTATGAGCGCCCCGTGGAAGGTGGCAGTGTAGCCATCGTGCGCAAACCCGCCGACGGATCGGGCACGGAAGAAACCCTTCTGCGTTTGGATCCCAGCATCGCGTTCGCACCGGTTTCGGATTGGTCTCCGGATGGCCGCTACATCACCTATGGCGCGTTCAGCAAAAAGCAGCAGCATTTTCAAACCTGGGCTCTGCCGCTGTTTGGTGATCGCAAACCATTTCTCATAGCGCCCGTTCCGGCCGATCAGTTCGGTGGCCAATTTTCACCCAATGGTCACTGGGTCGGCTATTTTTCCTCCGAGACCGGCCGCCAGGAAGTCTACGTTGTGCCATTCCCCCCGCAGCCGGGCATCAAGTATCAAATTTCGCAGAACGGTGGATGGAATATGGCCTGGAGCAAGAAAAATCAGCTTTTCTTCTTATCCACCGGCAATCAGCTGGTGGAAGCCGATCTCGAACTGACACCTACAACTGTGCAAATCCGCAGCCTTCATCCCCTCTTTCAAATGAATTTACTCGACGTTGCGGCGCCTGAGTTTGATGTTTCTTCCGATGGCACGCGCATCCTCACCGTCACTCCCGCTCGTCCCGAATCCTCTTTCATCGGGCTGCTTTCCAACTGGACCGCCCTCGCCTCCCAAAAATAACTTGCTCCCGCTTTGGATTTGCATCCCGTCACGCCTTGTCTTCCGTTGTCATCCTGAGCGAGCGCCTTTTGCAAGTCGAAGGATCTCGCTTCGGCGCTGTTCTGCCTTGTAGGGGCGGTTTTACACCGCCCGCTTTTTCTGTAGCGCAGAGCTTCGCGCCTCTCGCGAAGTTCTGCGACATTTCTTCCTTCATTCAGAGGAGCGCTTCGCTCTTCGCGCCGCGAAGAACAGCGACGAAGAATCTGCATTTTGCATTGTGCATCCGAGCGCGCCACGATGGGCAGGTGCCCCATCCTTCGCGCCCGGGCTGCGGCAAGCAGCGCAACGTGAAGAAGGCGCGAAGGGTGGGACGCATTTTTTGTTCGAGCCAGTAGCGCAGAGCTTCGTGCCTCGCTCTCTACGATTGTCATTCCGAACGGACGCGCCGAGCATCCAGCAAGCCTGCTTGCAGCCTGCCCGCCGTGGCGGACAGGCATGGAATTTGCATTTTGCCTTTTCACATTTAACTCGCCCCGCTGCTGCAACCGCGCCAGCTTTCCCGTCGAAACGAATTGCAAATCCCCGTCGCTTCGCGCATCATATTTGTTTCTTTGGCGAAGATTTTTTCTCATCGGCGATTCTCTCGCGTTGGCGCGGGGAGAATCTGACGCCGAATTTCACGCAAGTTCCCACCCCTAGTCGGCCGTTTTCACTGCTTGATCTCCACGTGATCGAATCCACGGTATGGCGCCATGTTGGAAAGAATGATCGTGTCGCCGGGCCTGAGTCCCGACAACACCTGAATCGTGGCCACATTTACACGTCCGAATTCCACATGGAGTTGCTCCGCTTCTTTTCCATTGTCGACGATCTTGTATATGACGCCAACGACGCGCCCTTCAGGGGTCACGCCTATATTCGCCGGGTCCGGGCGACCCACGTAAACCACATCTTTGAGCTCGCCGATGCGAATGGTTCCCCCCACGGAAGCATGCGGATTCATTCCGCTGGGCACCGCTGAATCCAGCGCAATGAACACGCTGCGGTTCCCCGCGATAACTTGCGGGCTAATTTGGACCACGTGCCCTTTAACTACGCCTTTGTGCGTGTACACTTCGGCACTTTGCCCCAAGCGAATGTCTCCTGCTTGGCTCTCGGCCATATCTATTTTCGCCACCGACTGTCCATTCAGCAGCGCCAGCGTTCCCAATCCGCGCACGTTGATATACATCGTTCCTTGCTCCACCTTGCCCGTCCAAATGGACTCCGCATTCACCACAGGCTCGCTCCCAGCCTGCGCTTCTTGCGCTTGCGCAACCTTCGGCGGCGCTGATAGGTATCGCTGCACGTCAAATATGAGCCGGGCAGAACTCGTGTTCGGGATAGGCGTCAAGATGGAACGGACCTCGACTTCGACTCCTTTTTCCTTCCAGAAGGACTCGATTAGTCTTTCCATTTCGTCGACTTTTTTCTGGTCGTAGGGCATCTCCACACGCGGAACATCTTTCATGAACCTCTCCAGATATTCTTCTTGTTCCCGCACTGTCGTGTCGTTCAAGGTCGCACCGTCGAATCCGTGATACTTGACTGCGACGATTCTGAGGATGGGAGCAGCGCTGCGCGGGACGCCCTGCGTTTCTTGTGCTTCCGCAGCCGCTCGCGGCGCCGCCCTCAACGGAAAAACCGTTACCGCCAAAATCGCTGCTGCCGCCAGTGCGCAACCAATAACGCTCAACGACGCAATCAGCCTTCTTCGTGACATACCTGACTCCTTTAGCATCAGCGCCACCCTCTCCACCAATTGCTGCTCGGCCAAGAATGGCGGCGCCGGAATCGTCGCAACCTTCCGCCCGCCTGTGAATTCCAGCAGCGCCTCCACATAAGTCTTCCGCGCCGCCGTTAGCCTCACTACCTCCAGATCGACAACCTGCTCGCGCGCCAGCCGCACCCGCGCTACCAGCCACAAAATCGCAGGATGAAACCAGAAAATGCCGCGTAGAACCTCTTCACCCAAGTGATGTGCCCAATCGCGTCGCCGCACGTGCAGCAATTCATGGCACGCAATCGCCGACTGGAATCGCGCATCCAGTTGCAGGAATTTTTCCGGCAGCAGAATCACCGGCCTCTCCAAACCGAACGTCACCGGCGACTCGACTTTTCCGGACAGCCGAAACTCCGCGTACCCGCCCGTCAGGGCTCGCGCTTCCTCGAAAATTGCCGCGCATGACGCATCGCCGTTGGTACTCGTAGACTTGCGCCGCAGTTGACGCAACTTCACCAGCCCCAGCGCCAGCATTACCAACCGCACCAAAATTCCCACCGCAATCACCGCGCCTAAAATCTCGGCAATTGTCGTCAGGTTAAAAAACTCCCCGCGAGAGATCGGCATGTTTGCGGTTGGAATCGACGCTGTTATGGAAACATTCGTTGCCCATGCCCCGCCGACGCCGCTGAAAACTTCTGGCCGCTTCCACGGCTCGATGAACGGCAAAAGCAGACTCGCGCCGATCAGTGCGCGCCAGCAGACCAGCAGCACGCCCGGCTCGCGGATTCGCAGAATCCTAACCAGAATCCCAGTCGCCAGCGCGACTACTGCCACTTGCACGCTCCAAACCAAAAGATCCGCAAACCACAAAGGCCAAGTCATGGCCGCCTCCTCGCAACTCCGGCAATTCCCTCTTCCGCGTTTGCCCTCATTTGCTTTCCTTGAGCATCCTTCGCACTTTTTCCAAATCCTTCTCGCGAATGTGTTTTCCTTTCACCAGATGAACCAGCAACGGCTCCGCCGAGCCATTGAAAACGCGGTCCATGAATTCACGGATCATCTTGCCGATCACCTTTTCCTTTTTGTCCGCCGGCCAGTACACGAAGGCGCGCTCCTGCCGGCGCTTCTTCAAGTAGCCCTTCAATTCCAGAATCTTCATCATCGTCATCACTGTGGTGTAGGCGATCTTCCGCCGCTCCAGCAGCGCTTCATAAACGTCGCGCACCGTCACGGAGTCTCGCTCCCACACCAGCTTCATGATTTCCAGTTCCTGCGGAGTCAGCGTGCTGTGTCTCGGCCTCATGCCCCAGTCTTATAGTACTAAGTAACTAGTATGTCAAGCACAAAAAAAAGCAAAAGCTTTTTGAAAGCCCCTCCTCTCACGTCCGCGTAACCACCCGCTGCGGCGGCTTCACGTGCGTAACTTGCCTCGTCCTGTTCAGAAAAAACAGCATCAGCACCACCACAATCAGCAGGATCAAAATGACATTACCAATTTTATTTTTTCGCCGCGCCTGAGGACCTGCTCGCGCGCTTCGCACTCGACGGGTCATCTCTGGCGCGAATATACGTCCTCAAACCACGATGCGCAACACCCCGCCTTAGCGTCGCTCCTCATTTCCTGCTGAAACGAATTGCAAATCCTCGTCGCTTCGCGCATCATATTTGTTTCTTTGGCGAAGATTTTTTCTCATCGGCGATTCTCTCGCGTTGGCGCGGGGAGAATCTGACGCCGAATTTCACCATCTCATATCAAGGAGACTGCATGCGGAAACCCGGAAAGATCGCGCGGCCTAAAGGCAAGCTCGGCATACTCACGCCCGGCATCGGCGCGGTCAGCACCACGTTCATGGCCGGCGTCGACCTGGTTCGCAACGGCGGCGCGCTCCCTGTCGGCTCGCTCACACAAATGGGAACCATTCGCCTCGGCAAACGCACCGACAAGCGCACGCCAAAAATTCAGGACTTCGTTCCGCTCGCCAATCTCGACGATCTCGTTTTCGGCGGCTGGGACCTTTTCCCCGACACCGCCCACGAAGCCGCTGCCAAAGCCGGCGTCCTCGACGCAAATCATCTCCGCAAAGTCGAGCCGTTCCTCAGCAAAATTAAGCCCATGAAAGCCGCCTTCGACCAGTCCTACGTGAAAAATCTCCACGGCGAACATGTCAAGCGCGCCAAAAACAAATTCGATCTCGCCGAACAGCTTCGCGAAGACATTCGCAATTTCAAAAAATCCACGAAAGTCGACCGCACCGTGATGGTCTGGTGCGCCTCCACCGAAATTTTCCTCAAGCCCGACAAAGCCCACGAAACTCTTCCCTCCTTCGAGCGCGCCATGAAGGAAAATCACGAAGCCATCGCGCCCTCCATGCTCTACGCCTATGCCGCCATTCAGGAAGGCGTTCCTTTCGCCAACGGCGCACCAAATCTCACCGCCGAACTTCCCGCGCTCGTCGAACTCGCTCACAAAAAACACGTCCCCATCTGCGGCAAGGATTTCAAGACCGGCCAAACGCTGATGAAAACGATCCTCTCGCCAGGATTCAAAGCGCGCATGCTCGGCCTCCATGGCTGGTTCTCCACCAACATTCTTGGCAATCGCGATGGCGAAGTCCTCGACGACCCCGGCTCATTCAAAACCAAAGAGGAATCCAAACTCGGCGCCCTCGAATATATTTTGCAGCCCAAGCTCTATCCCGAACTTTACGGCGATTTCTACCACAAGGTCCGCATCAACTATTACCCTCCGCGCGGCGACAACAAAGAAGGCTGGGACAACATCGACATTTTCGGCTGGCTCGGCTATCCCATGCAGATCAAAGTGGATTTTCTCTGCCGCGACTCCATTCTCGCCGCACCGATCGTCCTCGATCTCGTCCTGTTCCTCGATCTCGCGCAGCGCGCCGGCATGCATGGCATTCAGGAGTGGCTCAGCTTCTATTTCAAATCGCCCATGTGCGCCCCCGAACTCTATCCCGAGCACGATCTTTTCATCCAGCTCATGAAGCTCAAAAATACTCTCCGTTGGATGATGGGCGAGCAGCTCATCACCCACCTCGGCACCGAGTATTATGATTAAGGTGAACGGCATGAACCAGCGGCCCGACAACCAGCGCACCGAAACTCCGCGCACCCAAAATCACCGAACCGAAAAAGACTCGCTCGGCGAAAAGCAAGTCCCCGCCGACGCCTACTACGGCATCCAAACCCAGCGCGCCGTCGAAAACTATCCCATCAGCGGCTATCGCGCCGATCCCTACTTAATCCAGGCCATCGGCTACATCAAAAAATCCGCCGCGCTCGCCAACGCCGAGCTCGACCTCATCCCCCAAAAAATCGCCGACGCCATCATTCGCGCATCCGACGAAGTCATCTCCGGAAAATTCAATGACCAATTCGTTGTCGACGTCTACCAGGCCGGCGCCGGCGTTTCTTTTCACATGAACACCAACGAAATCATCGCCAACCGCGCCGCGGAAATTCTCGACGGCAAACGCGGCGACTATTCCGTCGTGCATCCCAACGATCACGTCAATTTCGGCCAGTCCACCAATGACGTTTTCCCCACTTCCATGCGCCTCGCCGCGCTTTTCTCCACCGACGCGCTCCTCGCCGCCTGCGCCAAACTCGAAAATTCCTTCGCGCGCAAAGCCAAAGAATTCGACGCCATCCTCAAATCCGGCCGCACGCACATGATGGACGCCGTTCCTGTCCGCCTCGGCCAGGAATTTCGCGCCTACGCAACCGCCATTAACCGCGCCGCGCAAGCCATTCGCAACGCGCAGGATTTTCTCCGCGAAGTCGGCCTCGGCGGCTCCGCCGTCGGCACCGGAGTCAACACGCATCCCAAATTCCAAAAGCTCGTCGTCGCGACGCTCAGCAAAGCCTCCGGCCAAAAACTCATCGCCACCGAAGACATGCGCTACGCCATGCAATCCAATCTCGCCATGTCGACAATTTCGTCCGCGCTGCGCAATCTCGCGCTCGAACTCATCCGCATCTCCAACGACCTTCGCCTGCTTTCAAGCGGCCCCAACACCGGCTTCGCCGAAATTCTCCTCCCCGCACTGCAACCCGGCTCGAGCATCATGCCCGGCAAAGTCAATCCCGTTATGGCCGAACTCACCGCCATGGTCGGATTCCAATCCGTCGGCGCCGACGTCGCCACCGCGCTTGCCGTTCAGGCCGGCCAGCTCGAACTCAACGTCATGATGCCCGCCATGTCCTGGAACGTTCTCCACTCCGCGCGCATTCTCACCAACACCATCGAAGTGCTCACCGTAAAATGCGTCGACGGCATCGAGGCCAATGCCGAACGCTGCCGCTACTACGCCAACGCCACGCTCTCCGTCGCCGCCGCGCTCAATCCTTACATCGGATACGCCGCCGCCGCCGAAATAGCCAAAGAAAGCGTCAAGACCGGACGCACCGTCACTGAAATCGCCCTCGAACGCAAACTTCTCGACGAGAAAACCATGCGCGAAATTCTGGACCCCTACCGCATGACCGAACCCGCCGCCCCAATTGAATCCGCCCGCGCCAAATCCAAAAAGAAATAGCCGGTTCTTTGGAGTGCGGCGGTCCGCATCGCGGATTCCGGCCTGCCCGCCGTGGCGGGCGCAGCCGGAACTCGACGCCGCTTTGCTGTTATGTCGTCATTGCGAACCGGCGCGTTTTCCGCCGTGTGAGGAATCTGCTGTTGCCTCTTTTACGTTGTCATCCCGAACCCAGCGCGCTGCTGCAGCGGTGGTGAGGGATCTGCTTTTGGTTTTGGTCCCCCGCCCTTACAATCAGGCACCGTGGGCCGCACCTACTACGTCTACATCCTCGCCAGCCGCTCACGAAACCTGTACGCCGGCGTCACCAACAATCTCGAACGCCGCCTCGCTCAACATCGCGCCGGCATCATTCCCGGATTCACAAAACGCTATCGCATATCCCGTCTCGTCCATTACGAGACTTTCGGTGACATTCACCTGGCAATCGCTCGTGAGAAGGAAATCAAAACGTGGCGCCGCGAGAAGAAACTCGGCCTAATCGAGTACCACAATCCGCGCTGGAACGATCTCGCCGCTGACTGGTTCCCCAAGCAGAAGACTAGAACAGCACCCTAAAACATAACAGCAGATCCCTCACCCCCATTCGCCAGAAACAGGCAACTGGGCTCGGGATGACATCCTAAAAGCAACTGCAAAAGACACGACCAACAACTCCCTTACGGCCCACCGTCCGCCTGCCATTCCTCTGTGTCATCCCGAACCCAGCCCGCCGTCTTTGCGGGATGAGGGTGAGGGATCTGCTGTTCGCCTTGGCCCTACGCTGTCGTCCCACCTGTCCTGAGGAACGAAGGAAACACAGTCGCGCCTTCCGCGAATGGCGCTGAGGGACACGTTTCTTGCCAGTTTTCCTTTAAATAGGGTCGAATTCCCTGTCGCGAGCGATACCTCTCTCCTTCATTAGCGCTGCGTATCTCCCTTCGTACAGCTCCTTGATCTCCAACGCAGGCAGGACGGCGTCCCATATTTTATGGAGACGCTCGTTGATCCGAGCGCCATCAAAACGGAAGTAAGCCTGTACCTCCGTGAGTATGCAGAGGAGAATCCCCGACACACGACACAGGTGAGTCGAAATCATCCTGTCGCCAAAGTCCTCCAGCCGCGGTTGCTCCTCATGCGGGACGTCACGAGTCGAATAGAAAATTGCCGTCCGCATCAGGCCGTGGAACGTCGCATGTGCCATCCCCGAATATTCCTGCCAAAAACCGTACGTAAGCCTTTTCAGGAATTCTTGGTGGGCCGTGAGGGACGCCCCTTTCTTAACTTGGAGATATCGGCTGAGAGTAGGCCAGGTCTTTACAGCTCTAATTTCGTCTAGATCCATCTTGTTTCGCCGAAGCTCAAGATCCATCTCGGCTCGGTACCTTGCTATGTAGGGATCCCACGCCGGATCCCCACCATACCGTTTTTCGTCGACCTCAATAGCGTCGAACATTTGCTTATAACCGCTCATCCGAAACTGGTTGCTCTTCGACTGTGGGTCGTTCAAGATCGCAGTGACGTTATAAAGACAGTCAATCATGCAGCGCACAAGGGGAAGTACAGCGATGCTATAAGCCACATTCCAACCGCTGTCATTCTTTCGGCGCTCATCGGCATTCAAGTAAAAAAATAACTCATAGATTCGGTGGGCCTGCCGAATGAGGAAATAAATATCAGGGACTCCAAATGCAGGTCCCGAGAAACGCTTCTCCCCCTCTCGTTGAACCTTCAGCGCAAGAGTGTCCGCCAACTCGTCCAAGGGTAGCTGAAAGGTTCTAGCGTCCAAGTCCAGAAGTTCTCTATCTTTCATGCCCGATATTGTTATCCATTATCGACGACGGTTTCCAGTTCCCTTGCGTGACTAACTTTTGCGGCTTCTTCACTAGGCCTTAGGGCAAGTTGGCCATCGCTCCCCGCCCCCTCCCCTTGCTCTCATCTCGCTTTTCCCCTAAAGTACTTCTATGCCCTACACCGACATCATCACCATCGACCCCGCCAAGCGCGGCGGCAAGCCCTGCATTCGCGGTCTGCGCATCACCGTCTATGATGTGCTCGATTCCCTCGCCAGCGGCATGACTCACGAGCAAATCCTGAGCGAGTTTCCTTACCTCACCAAAGACGATATTCAGGCCTGTCTCGCCTTCGCCGCTGACCGCGAGCGCAAACTGGAAATTTCGCGCGCGTGAAGCTCCTTTTTGACGAAAATCTTTCTCCACGCCTCGTGGAAGCGCTGGCCGACCTTTATCCCGGTTCGGTGCATGTGCACGCCTGCGGCCTGGGGAAGGGCCACCGACGAAGCAGTTTCGGAATACGCCAAAGCTCGCAGTTTCACCATCGTTTCTAAAGACTCCGATTTTCAGGAGCGGAGCGTTCTCCGCGCGGCGCGCCGCCTAAAGTCATTGGCTCCGTGCCGCGAATTGCACAACGGCCAAAGCCGAGAAGATCTTGCGAGACGCGCAGTCGATCGTCGCGCGCTTCATCAACGAAGACGAAGAGTCGTGTTTGCTCCTTAGCTGAGCTCTATAAAAAAGCTCGCTCTATGCCACGTTTTTCCTTGACAATTTCTTACCCTTCTGGTAAACATGACTTATTTTTGTAGCTACTTGAGTAGGCCTTAGGGCAACGTCGGCCATCACCCCTTCCGCCTCAGAAAATCACTAGAACTTCATTTCAATCTAAAGGAGAACGTACACGTGTCTCAAAACCCGCCCGTCAGACTGGTCATCTCGGATGAATTCTACGAAGCCGTCGCCAAACGAAACGCCGGTATCAACGCTGATCGCGCCGCCAAGGGCCTTCCGTCCATTCCATGGGAGCCCTCCTACATCAGCGAATCCCAAGCCCGCGCCGAGGACGCTCAGAGAGAAAAGCGCGCCTCCAACCCCGCCAATCTCGCCCCTCCCCCTTCCGCCCGCGGACGCCTCACCCGCGCCGCCAAGGCCAAAGTCGCCGAACGCAACGCCTCCATCCCCGGCTTCGAACGCCACAGCCGCAAATGCCAAATCTGCCGCAGCCCTTACGTTGATCTCATCGAACAAGTTTACCTGCAATGGGAACGCGTCGAAGTCATTTGCCGCTATTTCCAGCTCGCCGATACAGATACCGTCTACCGTCACGCTCGCGCCGCTGGCCTTGACGTTCTCCGCCGCCAGAACTCCCGTTGGGTCATCGAACAGTTCATCGAGCAATGGCGCTCCGTAAAAATCAGCTCAGCCACCGTCATCCGCTCCATTCGGGCTCTTTCCTGCCTCGACGACAAAGGCCGCTGGACCGATCTGCCCAAGACCCACATTTTCATGCGTCGCAACGATTTATCAGCCGCCTCCCAGTCTGTGGATGTACAAGAAGATGGCGACCTGCCGCCGTCCACCGGCAAGCCAATCGGCGCGACCACGGCGTCCGACACCAGCATCCCGGAAGCTGGCTCCGACGATGTGTCTTTCTCCTTCGAGCGCAGCGAGCCCTACTGTGGCCGCGATAGCGGTCTTCCGCGCGAGATTGCGACGTCCAGCAAGTCCAGCAAGCTTCCCAAAATGGGACGGGGCATGGTTTTGGCGCCATCCACCGAGCGCAGCGAGTCCCATGAAAATCCGTCGGCGCATCGTGTACCCAATCGCCGCTCTTCATCGGCACACAAAAGAAATGCGCCTTCCGACCTCGAGCCTCCAGCGTCGAGCTTCCAGAACCTAATCGAGTTTCTATGGGAAATTAGAACATGCCGCAACCAACTGAAAACAAAAGCGAAGAGTTGCTTCTAATCGAGTTGTTTCACGAAAAAATTCGCCCTATCGTCCATTTCCGGACACAAGGTTTTTCTAGTCACTCGCCACTACGGGGTTGCGCCGGGGGCGCGCTGGACTTGCGCGGATTCGGCGAGAATGTCGAGCTTCACTTCGCCGCCTTTGGCCTTTTGGATGACCAGATGATTTTTTTCGACGAAGCACATCACCTGGTCGCCCGCAGAAAACTCTTCTTTCTTGGAGTGGTTCGTCACTTTGTAGACGACGGACTGGATCTGGACTTGATACACGATTTCGTCCTTGGCGACATGCTTTACGTTTTTGGCCGCCTGCTGCCCGGTATCGAAAGACAAAATCGTGCCGAGCTGATAGTTACGCTGGCCGGCCGCAGCGGGAACAGCAAAACATGCACAAAAACAAATCATCGCGAGAGTTTTCATGTGATTTCCTTTTCTCTTTATTTAACGCGGGGGCGAATCGAGCGTCAAATCATGCCGCGCAGTGCGTCGGCAAAGAGTACACAGTGCCGCAACGCGGGCCGCATGCGCGAAATGTCGCGGGAAATTTTCTGCTATGCTCTCGTGCGTGCAACGCGCGCTGATTTTTCTCGCACTCATTTGTTTTGCTGTAGCATTCGCGCCGAAGATTTTCTCCAACGCGATTGCGCAGGCGCAGCAGAAACCGTCACAGCCAGCGCAATCCCTGCAGCACGCCGTGCAGCCAACTCCCACGCTGCGCACCATCGTGCTCGATCCCGGGCATGGCGGCGAAGACACGGGCGCGCGCGGCCCTTCCGGTGTCGCGGAGAAAGACGTCGTGTTGCAATTTGCAAACGACGTGGCAGGCGCGCTGCGTGGCGAAGGATTCCAGGTCGTGCTTACGCGCACGGGTGACACAAATCCGTCGCTTGATGATCGCGACGCCACGGCGAACGCACAGAGCAACGTAATTTTCATCAGCTTGCACGTCGGCTCGGCCGGCACGGTCGGCAGCGTGCGGACCTATACATATCTTTTTCCGTCCGAGCCAGCGCCAGCGCCGCCGCCGGGATTTTTGCTTTGGCGCGAGGCGCAAAAACCGTTTGTGGCGCAGAGCGTGAAGCTTGGAGATTTGATTCAAGTGGAACTGGCGCAGAAATTCAAAGGCTCGCCGGAAATTTCAAGCAGCGCGCCCGTCGCGGTGCTGCGGTCGGTTACGGCGCCGGCGGTCGCAGTGGAAGTTTCCAGCGTGGCGGCAGATTCCGCGCAACTGGAAGCGATGAGCGCGGATTTGGCTTCGTGCATTGCGCGCGCGGCTGCGGCTTACAAAACGATTTACGCGCCGGAGCCGCAGTGATGAGCCGCCAACTGCAAATCATTTTGATCGTGGTGCTGTCGGCGGTGCTCGCGGCGCTTTTTTCTCTGCACGCATTGCACCGGCGCGTCGTCCGCACCGAACCTGCACAGGCGGTGGAAGAACAGGAGCGTCGCGCAGTGATTGCTCCGCCGGTTTCAACGACGACAGATGTGCAATCGACTGCCGAGCTTTTCTGGGTTTCCGCAACGCAGCCAGACCGCCTCGCGCCGGTGAACGTACAATTGCCGCTTTCGTCTGATCCTGCGGAGCGCGCGAAGCAGTTGCTGAATGAGCTCATTTCGAATCCGCCGACGCCCGCGCAGCGCACGCTGCCGCAGGCCGCGACGGTGCTCGATTTTTATGTTCTTGGAGATGGAACGGCGATTGCGGATTTTTCGGAGGAAATTTCGTCGGAAATGCCTTCGGGAATTCTGAGCGAGTGGCTGGCGGTCACGTCGATTGCGCAAACGCTCGCGGCAAACGTGCCTTCGATAACGCGACTGAAGATTCTTGTTCATGGACAAGAAGCGCAAACGCTGGCGGGGCACATTGATCTCTCCAACTATTTTGATGTGCGCGCTGCCGCGCCTCCAGCTTTGCCGATAAACTCACCGAAATAAAAGCGCGCGCGGTTGTGGAGCGCGGCTGCGATTGACAGATATGGGCGAGGCGGTCACACTGATGCGGCATTTTGATTTCGCTTTTATGTGAGGGAAATTTGCGAAGCGACAGGCGGGCGGCGGATCAACTGCGACCGGTGAAATTGACGCCGGACTTTGTGTCTACGGCGGAAGGCAGCGTGCTGATCGAAGCGGGGCGCACGCGGGTGGTGGCCACGGCGACGATTGAAGACGGCGTGCCGCATTTTCTGAAGGGGCAGGACAAAGGCTGGGTCACGAGCGAATATGGAATGCTGCCGCGCGCGACGGACCGGCGCACTCCGCGCGAAGCGGCGAAGGGCAAGCAGTCCGGCCGCACGCAGGAAATTCAGCGCCTGATTGGGCGCGCGTTGCGCTCGGTGACAGATCTCGACGCGCTTGGCGAACGAACCGTATGGATTGATTGCGACGTGATTGAAGCGGACGGCGGAACGCGCACGGCGTCCATCACGGGCGCATTTGTCGCGCTGGCGCTGGCCTTCGAGCGCATGAAGGCCGCGGGAATTTTGACGAAAATTCCGCTGCTGGATTCAGTCGCAGCGGTGAGTGTGGGAATCGTGAAAGACGAACTGCTCCTCGACCTCGCGTACGACGAAGATTCGCAGGCGCAAGTCGACATGAACGTGGTGATGACAGGCGCGGGCCAACTGGTGGAAGTGCAAGCGACGGCGGAGGGGCGCCCGTTCACGTCGGAGGAAATGCAGCAATTGCTGCGGCTCGCCGCTTCGGGGATCCGGCAGATCAGCGAAGTGCAGCGTGAACTGCTCCATCTGAATTTTCGCGCCCATGCGCGTTAAGCTGCTGCTGGCGTCTTCCAACCGAGGCAAGCTTCGCGAATATGCTGCGCTTGCCACAAACGATTTTTCTCTCGAACTTTTGCCGCGCTTTTCTGAGTTTCCGCAATTTTCCGAGGACGCACCCACGTTTGCCGAAAATGCTGCGGGAAAAGCGCTGTACTACAGCCGATTTGCGAGCGAAATGGTGTTTGCGGATGATTCCGGACTCGCGGTTGCGGCGCTTGGAGGCGCGCCCGGCATACGCTCGGCGCGATACGCGGGCGAAAAGGCGACGGACGCGGAGCGCAATGCGAAACTGCTGGCGGAGCTGCGCGGAAAACGCGGCGAGGAGAGACGCGCGAAATTTGTTTGCGTGATCGCGGCGGCGAAAGCGGGGAAGATGCTGGCGGTTGTGTCCGATTGCGTGGAAGGCGTGATTGCCGACGAGCCGCGCGGCGCGAATGGATTCGGATACGATCCCCTATTTTATTTCGTGCCTCTGCAGAAAACATTTGCAGAGCTGAGCGCTGCTGAAAAAAATGAACTCAGCCATCGCGGGAAAGCATTTCGCAAATTGCGCGATGCGCTGCTTTAGCCACGCGCGCATCGCACTAATCGTTCGGATGATGACGTGAAGGTGAAGTGGCGTCCCCTTGGGTTCCACACTAGGAATCAACCGCAAAGGATGGGGCACCCATGCAAATTTCGCATAGACATTAATGCGTTTTCGCGCTGCCCGTCGCGCGCAGCGCGAGTCCGCAATCTTGCGGGTCACGTGCCGTTCGGCTATCCTTCGTGCGCCGCTTTTGCAGTCCAATTCTGGAATTCAGGAGCCGAGTATGCGCGTTCGCACGTTAGCCGCCACGGCGGCTGTCATTTTGGGTTGGATTCTTTTCGCAGGAGCCGGCAGCACCCTAGCGCAGTCCTGTCCAGACGTCCCTGCCGAGCACCACGCCGTAGTGCAAACGATTCGCGCCATGTATGTCGGCGCAACCAAAGAAAGCGATTCCATCATACGCAAGGTAATCGCACCGGATTTCTACGCCTTCGACGACGGCATGGAGTTCACCGGCATGGACCTGTTTCACTCTGTCAGGACGGCCTATCAAGACAAAGGCTACGTCTTCGTTTGGACGGTGACGAATCCGACCGTGCACACCGCTTGCAACATGGCCTGGATTACCTACACGAATGTTGGCTCAATGACGTTCCCTCACGGAAAAACGGTTCCTGCGAAGTGGCTCGAATCGGCCGTGCTCGAAAAGGAGCACGGGCGATGGCTCGTTCGCTTCTTCCACAGCACACTGGTTCAGTCCCCGCCGGCGGTTCCCACGGTCAACCCCTGACCTCGGATGCTCGTCGCATCCTCGCTCGGAGTGACAATTCAAAAGCGGCAGTCAATCGGTCATTCTTTGGCTGTCACTGATTTCGGGGTCGACGCGCTGGGGCGCCCCGCGCCTTCCCAATTGAAAACGGCTCTGCGTACGCGGTCCATGGTCTGCTCGGCGACTTTTTTTGCGCGGCGCGAACCGTCTTCGAGAATCTCCCACACCTCGCCGGGATTCTTTTCATATCTCGCGCGCCGCGCCTGAATCGGCTCAATCCATTTGACGAGCGCGTCGGCCATTTCCGCCTTGCAATCGAGGCAGCCCCATTTCGCGTTGCGGCAATTGAACGCGGCGCGTTCGATGCGCGCGCAGTCGTCGGCAGATTTTTTCTCAGGAAACAAATTGTGATACGCAAACACGGGACAAACTTCCGGCCGCCCGGGATCCGTCTTCCTTACCCGCTGCGGGTCCGTCATCATGTTTTTCGCTTTGGCGCGAATCTCCTCCGGCGTGTCGGTCAGCCAAATCGCATTCCCGTAACTCTTCGCCATCCGCCGCCCATCCGTCCCCGGTACCCTCGGCGTCTCTGTCAAAATCACATCCGGCTCTTGCAATACCTCTTCCTGATGAACGTAGCGTCCCCACTCAGGGTTTTGCTCAATATAGTTACGGAATCCTGCCTCAAATACGAAGGTTCGAATCGAGTCTTTTATGTCTGCCAGACTTCTAGCCACGCCGCTTGAAGCTACTTCGAACTCCCTACCCGCATAGTGTCGTGTGCCGCCCAGCTCGGCACCTGTTTTGGCGTAATCCAAAACTGAATCATCGATCGCAAGACCGAACGCGGCATTAAACCGCCGCACGATTTCTCGCGTCATCTCAATATGCGGCGCCTGATCCTCCCCCACCGGCACCATCAACTTCTGCCCCGGCTCCCCGTACATCACAATGTCCGCGCCCTGCAGCAGCGGATACCCCAAAAACCCATACGTCCCCAAATCTTTGTCGCGCAAATTCTCGATCTGCTCTTTGTATGTCGGCACGCGCTCCAGCCACGAAAGCGGCGTAATCATCGACAGCAGCAGATGCAGCTCAGCATGCTCCGGCACGCTCGACTGAATGAACAGCGTCGCCTTCGCCGGATCCAGCCCCACCGCCAGCCAATCCGTCGCCACTTCCAGCGTGTTCGACGCCACCTGCGAACTGTCCGCGTAATGCGTCGTCAGCGCGTGCCAGTCCGCCACAAAGAAAAAGGGGTCGTACTCTTGCCCGCCGTCTGGCTGGCGGGCCTCCTGCATCGCGAGCCAATTCGACAGCGCGCCAAAATAATGCCCAATATGCAGCCGCCCCGTTGGCCGCATCCCGCTCAGCACCCGCGCTTTGCGTTTCGGTGTTTGCGTTCCATTTGTCATCGTGGAGATTCTATCCTAGCGAGCAAGGCCACGCAGGTTCTTCATGAATGACGCGCGAAACTCTGCGATACCCGTTTCGAATACGACGAGGGATTAAGGCACTTTGTAAAGTTTGTCCTTGGACTTCGCCTTTTCTTGCCGGCGAGGCCACGGTATCAAACTCAGAAGCACAAACAGGCCGCCTATGAAAGCAAGCACCAATACAGGCCCGGTTCCGATCACGCCAGACCACGGATTGTAATTGCGGATCCACCAGTAGCCCTGAGCGATGCTTTCGATTCCAATCGCTATCATTGCCAGGCCCAACAGAAAAAACAGCACCCGGACCGGCCATTGGCGTCGGGCCGCGCTGCTAACCTTGTCGTTCCTTGAATTGGGCATCGTCACGTTCTAACACCGACCCTATCGTCGCCACTGCTTCAATTCTCTCTCGATCGAATCTTTGTGGGTCGTGGCTTTAGCCACGACAAAAAAATGAAACTCGCCTTTTCTTCCTATCGCGCACCTCATCCGCGCGATGTATCCGTCTTTAGCTAGCCACCAGTCACTAGCCACTGTTTCTCAACAATTCTCGTGCAATCACTGCCCGCTGAATCTCGCTTGCTTGCCCTGAGCACCTTTTGCGAAGGGTACCCGCATAAATCGGGCCGCGTACTCAACCATTCGCCTTTAGCAATTCGCGAGCAATCACCGTTCTCTGAATCTCGCTCGTTCCTTCATAAATCGTCAGCACGCGCGCGTCGCGATAATAACGTTCCACGTCGCTCTCGCGCGAAAATCCCTGGCTGCCGTGAATCTGCACCGCCTTCGCGCACACGCGATTCGCCATTTCGCTGGCGTACAATTTTGCGCGAGATGCCTGCGCGCCGCGACGCGACGCCGCCACCGACGCGCCCTGATCCCGCATCCACGCCGCGTAGTAAAGCAGCCCGCGCGCGGCTTCGATTTCCGTCTGCATGTCCGCGAGCATCCACTGAATTGCCTGAAACTCGCTGATCGTCTTCCCGAACGCGCGCCGCTGCTTCGCGTATTTCACCGCCGCTTCGAACGCCGCCTGCGCCAGCCCCACGGACTGCGCCGCGATTCCGACGCGCCCGCCATCGAGCGCCTCGAACGCAATTTTCAGCCCCTGCCCATCCTCGCCGATGCGGTTCTCCACCGGCACGCGCAAGTCCACGAGCGAAAGCTCGGCGGATTTTGAAAGGTGCAGCCCCATCTTATCTTCATAGCGCGCCACGCGAAAACCGGGAAACGTCGGCTCGACGAGAAACGCTGTCACACCGCGCGCGCCCGCAGCCGGATCGGTTTTCGCGAACACAATGTAAATTCCCGTTTGCCCGCCGCTCGAAACCCAGCTTTTCGTGCCGTTCAGCACGTAAAAATCGCCGTCGCGCACCGCGCGCGTTTGAATCGCCGCCGCATCAGAACCCGCCTGCGGCTCCGTCAGGCAAAACGAGCCAAGAATTTCGCCCGTCGCGAGTCGCCGCAGATATTTTTTCTTCTGCGCCTCGCTGCCAAATTTCCACACGGGCACGGCGACCACAGAGTTCGTCACGCTCAGCGTCACCGCCGTGGACGCGCACACACGCGCCACTTCCTCCAGCATCACCGCGTAGCTGACCGTGTCCATTTCTGCGCCGCCCCACTCCTCGGGAATGAGCATGCCGCAGCAGCCGAGTTCGCCGAGCTTGCGCAATTCCGCGGCGGGAAATTTTTCCTCGCGTTCGTAGGCGCGCAGCACGGGACGCATCTCCGTCTCCATGAACTGCCGCACCGTATCGCGCAGCACTTTCTGTTCCGAATTCAGCGAAAAATCCATTCAACAATCCCCGCGGAAAAACACACCGGAAAGCAATCCGTGATGCTACCACGTCATCCTCGTTTCGCAAGACGCCAGAATCAAACTGAAATCACATCTTGCATCTCAGGCAGATCACGCAGGCGCTTTAGTCCACGTGGACTTTAGTTCAGCGTTATGGTTGAATCCGCGAAATGCAAACCCTTGGTATCTCAGACTCTCCAGTCAAGTCCGAAGGACGCCTCAAAAGCCTCCTCTGGCCCTCCGTTCACACGAGCAGCGATGTTGATTATCTTGGAGCGCAAGGCTACTGGGTCTGTACGGCCATCGCTATCCTCTCATTTGTTTTGTTAGTCCTCAGAGGTCAACCAATCTCTGGTTTCGTTATCCTGCTTTTCTTTTACCTCGGTGGCATTGGGGTACGCGAGCGAAGTCGTTACGCTGCGGTGGTCGTTTTCGTTCTCTACTTGATCGATTCGTTGATGACCATTGCTGCGAATCCCAGCCTTGCCGCGAATCCCATACTGAGGATCTTGCTAACCGCATTGCTGCTTGCCAATCTGCGAGCAACCTGGATTGCAGCCACATGGAAACCTGAGAGCAACGAAGTAACTCCGGTGCCGCGCTTCAGCGAGACGTGGAGCGACAAGTTTGCAGATCAGCTCCCGATGTGGCTTTGGCCAAAACTCCGTATCGTGTACTACATTTTCTCAGGATGCTTCCTGTTCCTTGTTGCTGTGGGAATCGCAATTCTCCATTTTCGCCATTCCTGAAGAAGTCGTGACAGAACCCTCCCTCACATATTCCTTCGCCAGCAGCCTCGATAGTTTCATTGCTGACGCGAACGGCGGCGTGGACTGGCTCGACGCTTATCGACATCGCTTTCCTACAAATTGAATTAAGCGCTTTCAACTTTCGCATTACTGCAAGCCATTGATTACGCTAGCGTTGCGCTGTTTTTCCACAACCTCTTTACTTCGCGCACCCTCGGGTGTACGTTTTGCTTCCCCGACCAATCCATTCTCAAGGAGGCAAATCATGGATTCAGTGTCCATGGAATTGCAGCGTGGGGTGGTGATAACACGCGAAGCGCACAATGCTCTTTGCGACCTCAAGGCTCTCGTGGATCTGGCAACGAAGAAGATTCATACAGCAGAACTTGAAGTGTTGGCCGCGACGATCAGTCCCACATTGGCAGAGGATCCCGAACCAAATTTGATGGCTGTCTCAGAGATGCTGCACTCTCCTCGATTCAAAACCGTTCTTCGCAACGCTCTTGCGAAGAGCGAAACGGCCGTCGCGTGGCATTTGCCCAAACGAAAAGCGGCGCATCCCTACTAAATTCAGGAACCATCAGGCAGACGGAAAGGGCCGTAACTCAGGGACTGAGCTTCAGCTTAGCCGAAAACGCGTCGTTAGGATCAATTTGCGCCGCATGACGCAAGGCTGTCTCGCACCTCGCTGCCCAGCCACATTGTGATCTTTACGAAATTATTGTAGACCTCAGCGGAAATCTCACGATCCTGTTCGTTGTAGGAATCCGATTGATGAGCCATCTGATCAGTCATTTCCCCTATGTCCTGAAACGCCTGATACACATCGAACAACGCAACTGCCCTCCTACGGCTCGTCTCATACGCCGCAATCTTTCTTCGGGCATTCTCGACGCGTTCACTTAGCGCTTTGAGGGTTCCTGTACACTCATTACGCAGGTTCGGCTCGTTTTCGTCGCATTGAAAAGACGCGGCGAGTGCTTGGTAACGGTCTAGTGAGCCGCTTGCCTCGCGCACCGCTTCAGCAGCCCGCGAGGGCCTTTGCGTCTGCCCGCGCGTAGGAACGGCGCATATCAACAGCACAAATAATGGCACGGTCAACGATTGTATCTTCATGGGTGCCCCCGCCAACTTCGTCCGTATGCTGTTCGACCTTCGATAATTTCTTTCACATCTTAATCAGTTCGCGGAGGCGGCGCGTTTGCCCGCGGCTGACGGGAATTTCGCTCACGCGCTTGTCGCTCATCTTCAGCATGAAGCTCGATTTGAACCACGGCACCACTTCCTTGATGTGATCGATATTCACCAGATAAGAGCGGTGCGCGCGCCAGAATCTTTCAGAGTCCAGTCCCGATTGCAGCTCTTCGATGGTGCGGTAATTCGAGACGCCTTCTGAATCCTTGGTGAAAATCGTAATCGTGCCATCCTGAATCGAAGCGTAGACCATTTCGTTCGCGTCGATCAAAAACATGCGCTGCTGCGCTTTCAACAAAAGTTTGACGCGCTTGCCGGCCTCTGCGGGCTTTTGCGGCCCAGCGCCTAATTGCCCCACTAGAGTTTCCAGCCGCTCCACGGGAGACGCCTGTGCTTCGAGCATTTTCTTCGCGCGCTGCACGGCTTTCGCGACGCGGCCTTTGTCGAACGGCTTCAGCACGTAATCCACCGCATTCACTTCAAAGGCGTGCACCGCATATTCGTCGAACGCCGTCGCAAAAATAATTTGCGGCATCTTGATTTTCTTCTCGGCAAGTTTCTTGATCACGCCGAAGCCACCGAGCCCGGGCATTTGCACGTCGAGGAAAACGAGGTCCGGATTGTGCTCCTTGATCAGGTTCACCGCGTCCAGGCCGTTTTTTCCCTGGGCGACAACCGCGACTTCCGGAATGCCTTTCAGCAGAAACGCCAATTCCTCGCGCGCCGGCCGTTCGTCGTCAACAATGAGGGTTTGCATTGGCATCGTTTATCTCGGTTTATCTCGTCACAATTTCCCGCGCAAGTATACCGAAGGTAGTGACGAGTGGCGAGTGGCTAGCAGAACCGAAAACCAAGGGAGCAGTGATCGGTGGCTAGTGGTTAGTGGTTAAGTCATGCGGAATATGTTATATCAATGAATAATATATATTATTAGTATTATATCAAAATGGCCTCTGAGCGGTTGCGCCTCCCCTTCGCAGAACGCAATCAGAATGGAGTGCCCTGATACCTCAACGAGAAGCAAGGGCGTCGAGGCGAGATCCTTCGCTGCGCTCAGGATGACAGCATGAAACCAACAGCAAAAAAACCAAAGACTCAGGACAACGCAGAAGCATGTCCCCGCCAGCGCGCAAACGGCAGCGCGCTGGGTTCGGGATGACAGCGTAAAAACGACGCGCTGGGAGCGAAGGTCTAGCGGAAGGCTTGGTGGATGTCGGCGACGCCAGAGGAGGTGCGGACGTCAATTTTCGAGGGCGGCCAAGTTTCGAGGAGCTGCTCTTTGCGATAGACCATGGCGTTGATGTCGTAGGGAGCGAGTTCGAAGCCGTGTCCATGAGTGATGGCGTCTGTGGGGCAGGCTTCGACGCAATAGCCGCAGAAAATGCAGCGGGAATAGTCAATGTTGTAGACCTTGGCGTAGCGGTCGGCGTCGGAGATGCGATTTTCGGCGGTGTTTTCGGCGGCCTCGATGTAAATACACTGCGCGGGGCAGGCGGCGGCGCAGAGGAAGCAGGCGACGCACTTCTCGAGGCCGTTTTCGTCGCGCTGCAGAACGTGAATGCCGCGATAGCGCGCCTGAAAATGCACGGGCTCGGCGGGATAGTTCTCCGTGGTGGGCTTTCTCCACATGGTGACGAAGGTGACTTTGAAGCCCTTGTAAAGAATTTTGAAGGTACGGAAGAATTCTGTGATCACGGATGCCATATGGAAAGACTTTAGCAAAAGCAGTGGCTAGTGGCTAGTGGTTAGTGCTAGAAAAGCGTGAACCGTGATCCGTCTCCCGTGGCCCGTGAAAAGCAAAGGCGAACAATTTGCCCAGGAAGCGGCGCAAAGAGGCAAGGAGGCAGAGAGACAAAGAGGCAAGGAAGAAGCGACCACTTCGCGCGGGGGACAAGCGCGATAGGTACGAAGCAAGGATACTTTGCGCGCAAGGCGGTGCAAAGAGGAAGGATAACGAATCGAAGACGTTTGCTGTTACCGAGCACTCGTCGCTGAGCACTGACCACTGGTTTATTTGAGAAGGACAACTGCGTCGAGGCGAGATCCTCCGGTAAACCCCACCGAAGTCCAGACGACGGACTTCGCTGCGCAGCAAAGGCGGGTACTTCGCGCGGGTGGAGCGCGCGAGCGGTTTGCGCGCAAGGCAGCGCAAAGAGGAAGAACACACAAATGCAAGACAGAGAGGCCGCAGAATTTCGCAGAAGACGCGAAGCTCTGCGCTACTACAGAAACGACCGGCCCATGAGCGCCGCGGGGTCAGCTTTTGCTAGCCACTCGCCACTAGTCGCCACTGGTTTACTCGCGGGGAGCACGAAAGCGGTTGCGCGCAAAACAGCGCAAAGAGGAAGAAACCGGCGAGACGAGTTTTATTTTTGGCGGCGCGGCGACATCACAAGAGCCATGAGCAGACCACACGCCACAGCGCCAATCAGTCTGACCACCAAGGTCGAATGGGAATGGACAGAAACCAAAGAAGCAGCAACACGTACCAACGCCACGTAGCTGGTTTTTGGTCGTTCGGTTTTGCTGATTCTTCCATTTCAGTCGGGGCTATTCGCCAGGAGGGGCGACGGGGGCGGGTTCGCGGGGGCCTTCGCGACCGGCGATGGCGGCGATGATTTGGCGGCCGTGGAAGCGTCCATTCTCGATGAAAATTTCGCCGGTGTGGAGGCCGCCGACGAGGACTCCGGCGACGTAAATGCCGGGGACGTTGGTCTCGAGAGTTTCGAGATTAACGCGGGGCTTGCGCGTTTTGGCGTCGAGCTCGATGCCGGCGCTTTCGAGGAATTGAAAGTCGGGATGGTAGCCGGTCATGGCGAAAGCGTGGAAAGCAGGCAGCGTTTCGGCGGACGAGCCGTGCTGTCCATTTTGGACGATGACTTTGCCGGGCTCGAAGCGCACGACTTTGGTGTTGAAGCGCGCGGTGATTTCGCCGGCTTTGATGCGATTTTCGATGTCGGGACGGACCCAGTATTTGAGGCTGCGGCCGAGTTCGGCTCCGCGATGAATGAGAGTGACGCGCGCGCCGCCGCGAAACAAATCGAGGGCAGCTTCGGCGGCGGAATTTTTTGCGCCGATGACGATGACGTCTTTATTCCAGTAGGGATGCGGATCGGTGAAATAGTGCGAGACGTGCGGGAGATCTTCGCCGGGGACGTTGAGGAAATTCGGCAGATCGTAATAGCCGGTGGCGAGAATTAATTTTCGTGAATGATATTCGTGCGGCGCGCCGTTGGCTTCTCGCGCTGCGACAACGAAAGTGACGTCGTGGCCGCTGACGCGTTCGACAAGCTGGTATTGCGCGACTTCGATGCCGTAGTGTTCGGCGGCGCGGCGATAGTATTTGAGGGCTTCGGCGCGCGTGGGCTTACCGCCGAGAGTGGTCATGGGAAGATCGCCGATTTCCATGCGTTCGGGAGTGGTGAAGAAAACCATGTTGGTCGGATAGTGATAGAGCGAGTTGCAGAGGCAGCCCTTGTCGATGACGAGCGGGCGAAGGCCGGCGCGTTTGGCTTCGATGGCGCAGGCGAGTCCGGTGGGGCCGGCGCCGATGCAGATGACGTCGTAAGTTGGATTGGCGTGCGCGGCGTTCATTGGATTAGTGTGCGAGGGTTGCGAGGCGAATTCAACTGGGAATTGGCGGATGCGATTGTTAGGATGCGGAATTCGTCGGCAATGACAGCGCCGTCGAGGATATACAATCTGCGTTGAAGGGATTCCATGTCGAAAGTTAAAGTGGCCGCGTTTTCCGTTTCGCTCGATGGCTTCGGCGCGGGTCCGCGCCAAGACATGCAGAATCCTATTGGCGTGCGCGGTCTCGAATTGCACGCATGGGTGTTCAAGACGGAAACATTCCAGCAGATGATTCGCCAAAGCGACGAGATGCGCGAGATGGAAACATTCCAGAAGATGACTCGCGAAAGTGGTGGCGGGCGCGGCATCGATAACGATTTCATTGCTGCCTCGTTTGAGAATGTGGGCGCGTATATCATCGGCCGCAACATGTTTGGCCCGGTGCGCGGGCCATGGAAAGATGATTCATGGAAGGGATGGTGGGGCGCTAATCCTCCCTTCCATGCTCCCGTTTTTGTGCTGACGCATCACGCGCGCGCAAGCCTCGAAATGGAAGGTGGCACGACGTTCCACTTCATTACCGACGGCCCGGACTCCGCTCTGAGCAAGGCAAAAGCTGCGGCTAAGGACAAAGAAATTCGAATCGGGGGCGTTTCCGTGATTCGTCAGTATCTGCTCTCCGGCCAGATCGATGAAATGCACTTGGCTGTGCCCCCGGTGCTTTTAGGCGCGGGAGAAGCTCTATTTCACGGCATAAACCTTCATCAACTGGGCTACAAGCCTGTGAAGGTCGTTGCTGGAGAGAATGCGACTCACGTGATTATCAAGAAAAGTTGATTGGCGAAAACTCGCGGAGCCGAGCCAGCGGAACATCAACAGCAATCTTTCACAAGAGCACAAACGTCGCCGGGATGGCATGCGAGCGAAGTTGTGACTACACGCGCCTGCCTGCGGCGGGCAGGCAAGAAGACTGCGCAATAGGAAGAGAGTCAAACTGCGTAATTTATGGCTGAGCTGAAGTTCAGCCCTCCTGAAAAAGCTGGCGCGGTATGCGAGGGAGGCGAAGCGGACAGAGGCAGCCAGGATGTCCTACTTTGACAGACCCCCAGTTGGACCGAAAAAAGCAGGTCCCTCACCACGACCGCGCAACAGCAGCGCAAATTCAACTGGTGGGGGCGATAGCGAGATCGTTCGACCTGCGCTTCGATGATGTTGTTCTCCTGATCTCGTTGTTGTTCGAGCGATTCCTGGGGCGGATTATACGCGCTGGAAAGAAGTGGAAGTTATCTCCCAATAATGCCCTTCACGATCCTTTCTGCTTCGCGCTTTGTGAAGTTACCGGTGATTTGCGCATCGTCAGCAATTGTTCCGGCAAGCACCGGAGCCATGGTTACTCGCCCATCGATGAGGAATGCAACAGGTCTACCTATGTGGCTTGCGGTAGCCGCGCGCATTCTTTTGGCCGCCGATGTCTTAAACCCGATGCTGACATCATAGAAGTTGCCATCGGGAACGACCCGGGCTGACGCTATGTCGGCGTTACTTGCAAGAACTTCCGTATGCAGGTAAATCGGCTGGCCCTTTCCGGCTATTTTCACCTCACGTAATCCCGGAGCAGGCCGATCTTCCGCCAGCCGCATCTCAAAGCGAACTGCGGCGTGTACGTCGAGAATACGGGGAGACCACACTCGCTCGCCGAGAAATAGGACAACAATTACGGCGGCAGCCAAGAATGCAAAAAGTCTCACGCTCGACTTACGGGTCGCCTTCTCTGAGGGCTTAGCAATTGAGGCCGCAGCGAGAAGCGCTGCCCGTTGAACATTACGGTGCTGCAAGGAAAGGCCTGGCTCACTTCGCAGCGGATCGGCACTCCGCAAAAGCTCTTTGACGTTGGTCATTTTGTATGTCCTTCGCAAGGTTCGAGTGCATGCATCAGTTCGCGTCTGCCCATCGAGAGATGCCAACGGACGGTAATTACGCTGATCCCAAGAAGAGAAGCAATTACGGGAATGGACAGCTCCTCCAATTGATGCATGACGATTATCGCGCGGCGCCGCGGGGACAAAATTTCGAGCGCTTGCCACACAGCATTTTGGGCGATTAGTGTTGGTTCAAATTCTTGACGGTTAGGCGCGAGAGACACTTTGCTGTCGTGACGCTTGCGCGCCGATGCTTTGCGCCACTGGTCACGACGTGTATTGACCAGGACACGGACTAACCATGCTTCTTCGTGAGTTAGGCTGTCCGGTATGGGCTTGGCTGACCTAGTAGCTTTTAGAAATGTTTCCTGGACCAAGTCGAGAGCGTCATCAGTGGTCGCAGAGAGCCTTCTCGCCAATCGATAGAGCCGATCGTAATGAGCGTCGAAGAGGGCCGCGAGACGTTCGGTTGGGTCGGCCGCCTCCGCAGATGGAAAGCTACGGACAAGTTCGATGCTATTCATATCTACCCTGTTAAACGTGTGACGGCTCTATTATGTTGGTCCTTGGAACAATTGACAGCCCTGTTGGCAGGTTCTTTACGGCGAAGCTACAGCGAAACCAGTGATACTGGAGCCTGCCTGCGGCGGGCAGGCAAGAAGGCTGCGCGATAGGAGAGAATCGAAGGACACAACTCGGGGCTGATACGAAATTGACGGCTACTGAATCATGGTTGTCAAAACCAAAAAGCGCCGAGGCGAGATTCTTCGCAGCGCAAAGAACGCTTGCTCAGAATGACAGCGAAAGGCAAAAGCGGGCGAACGGCGATTGCTATGCGACGAGGATGATGACGCGAGGACGCGATGCGAATGCATCGCGGGCAAGCCCTGCCCCTACGAAATGCGAAACGACCCACCCTTTGCAACAGCGACAAGGATGGAACACGCGAACAAGGACTTCGCGCTGCGCTGCGCGAATGGGCGCAGCCCTTCGACGCTCAGGGTGAACAAGCAGCGCCCCTACGAAAACACCATGCTCAAGAAACACGTATGGGAACCTGAAAGGAAAAGCAGGTCTCACCGTGATCGCGCGACATTTCCATGCTGGCCGCTTGCCGCGGCCCCGCACGCTGGGTTCGGAATGACAAGATAAAAGCAAAGGCTCCCACCCTTTGCAACAACGGCAAAGGACGGGGCACCCGTTTTGGAGGCTCGAGGTTAGAGGCTGGAAGCTGGAAAGATAAGGAGGAGTCCCACCCTTCGCAGAGAACGCTCAACGACTGTCAGCGGGTGGCCTGAACGTCGAGCCCTTTATCAGCTTGTTGCAGAGATGGAGAGCGCATTGCGAGGTATGCGGCCACAAGCCCCCAAAGGTACATTGCGCCCAGGGCAGCAAAGCAAACTTTGGCGAGCAGCAGGTAACGGTCAACTAATTGGACAACGGACCAGCCGTACATTCCAGTGAGCAAGGTGGGGTCAGACAAGTTTCCGCCCTCGATCTGGCCGAATGGGAGATTCTCCCAAGGGCTGGACCACAATCTGTAGACGTGCATGAAGGCCAGCGCACCGATGAGCAGCAACGCCCAGCGCAAGCCCGAACTTTTGTAGAGCGCGCTGTTGCGAGGAGCGTAGAACGCTGCCATCAGGATGGTGGCCAGCACCATGGCGCCGCCGTCTCCGGCAAAAACAACGAGAGCGCCCTGCATGATAGCGGGCGCGCTGAGGAGGTTGATTTGCAAGAGGAGCACTGCGGCCGCGGCGCAAAGCCATCCCCAACGGCGCGCCTTCCAGGCGAGGAATCCGCCGAAGATGAGGCCGCCCATCACGAACAGAACGATGAACCACGATTTGGTTTGGCCGATCATGGTGAACCAGAACGTAGGGATGGCCCAGCGGCCTACAAGCCAGGCAGTGATGGCGTGGCCGCATTCGTGGACGACCATGGCCAGCATGTTGGCGACCACGCGAAAGCCGGTGGCCGTCAACCAGCGCGCAAGGAGGAGTGCCAGCGGCAGCGCGAGCAGGCGATACTTGAATTCCGTGGCGGGCGATGTATCTGCGGAGGAGAGCTCTGCATCGAGGGATGCTGCAAGGGACGAAACGAGGTCCGAGGCCACTTGGGGGTTGGCTGGATCTGTGAGCGCTGGCGCGCCGGGCGGTTTCGGGAGCACTTCGGAAACCGGGGGAGGATCGGGAGCCGGGGAAACGTCCACGGTCGGCTGGTATTTCGAGAAGACAATTCCGCATTTGAGACACTCAGTCGTCTGCAGCGGATGATCGAATTGGCATTTTGGGCAGCGCATCGTGGCCGCTTGCCTCAGTATGGTCAAGATCACGCGATGGCAGGGAGAAGATAAGCTTTCTGTTCACTAAAGATAATCACGAGATGCTCGGGCGATCGGAACGAGAGGGCAATCTGGTTTTGGAAAATTTTGGCGAATCGCGGTATGCTCGGCGCATGCGACATCTGGTCGCCATCGGCAGCCATGCCGAGAAGGAGGTGATCCAGTGAGGTACTGGTTACGTTGACGCAGTAGAGGAGGCGCTTGTGAGTTTGCCGGGCGCCTCTCTCCTTTTGGGTCGACCGCTTCCCTTCTGCGTCGGGCACTATAACAACTTGCATTTTTTGCTTGCAACGCGCGCACCACTTCCACTACATTTACGCCAACTTATTGTGGGCGGTGGCGGAGGGCGTCTACCTGTAGCCCTGGCGTTGCCAAAGGAGTGGCAGCCGTTTGACGAGCATCCTGGCGATTGCCAACCAAAAAGGCGGGGTGGGAAAAACGACGACCGCTATCAACCTGGCAGCGGCGATTGCGCTGCGGAAGAAACGAACCCTCCTCATCGATCTCGATCCACAATCCAACGCTTCGATTGCCTTTCTCGATCAGGCGGATATTCAGCTTTCGATGTTCGACATTTTTGCGGACCGCGCACCGGAAATGGCGAAAGTGATTCGCGCGACGAAGGACCCGAATCTTTTTCTGGCGCCGGCGAAGCTTTCGCTGGCGCGGCTGGAGCAGCAGTTGGCGGGGCAGTTCGACGCGCCGTATAAGCTGAAGGATTCGCTGACGCCGGTTCTGAAGGATTACGACTACGTGGTGATGGACACGCCTCCGGCGCTGGGAATTTTGACGGTGAATGCGCTGGTGGCGGCGACGCATTTGATTGTGCCGATTCAGGCGGCGTATTTTGCGATTGAAGGGACTGACGATTTGCTGGAAACATATGCGCGGATTCGCTCGCGGCCGAATCCGAATTTGAAAGTTCTCGGCGTGGTGATCACGCTTTTTGACCGGCGCACGAATATCTCGCGGGACACGCACGAGCAGATTCGCGCGGTGTTTGGCGACGCGCTTTTCAAAACGCGCATCAGCAAGAATGTCCGGCTCGAGGAAAGCCCAGCCTACAAAGAAACGATTTTCACGTTCGCGCCCAAATCCCCAGGCGCAGAAGAATACAAGAAGCTTTCTATGGAGGTTATCCAACGTGTCGAAGCGGATCGGGTTGCCAGTCACTCTCAAGATGCGGCATGACGCGCATTACGTCGAAACGCTGACGAGCTTCAGCGGCGCGTCGGTGGGCCGCATGATTCCGATTTCCAAAATTCATCCGAACCCGGACCAGCCGCGGAAAGCACTGGGAGATTTGTCGGAACTGACGCAGTCGGTGAAGGAAAAAGGCGTGCTGGAACCGCTGTTGGTGCGTTACATGCCGCGCGAAGACACCTATTACATTATTTCGGGCGAGCGGCGGTATCACGCTTCGCAGGCGGCGGGGCTTCCCGAGTTGCCGTGCATCGAGAAAATTGCGGATGACGCGGAGACTTTGGAACTAGCGCTGATTGAAAATTTGCAGCGCAAGGATTTGACGGCATTCGAAGAAGCGGACGGATTGTACCGGCTGGCGGAGCAGTTCGATTACACGCATGACGACATTGCGAAGAAAATCGGGAGGGCGCGATCTTCAGTGACGGAGACGCTTTCGATTCGCAATATTCCGAATGCGATTCGCAAGACGTGCATTGAAAAAGGGATTGTGTCGAAGTCGCTGCTGCTGCAAGTGGCGCGACAGCCGAACGAAAAGAAGATGAGCGAAATGGTGGTGCAGATCGCGCACAGCGGATTGACGCGCGATGAAGCGCGGCGCGTACGGCAGGAAGAAAATGCGACGGAGGCGCGCCCTCGGCCGTTTGTGTACGATTATCATGCGGCGGATCACTCATATCATCTCCGCATCCAGTTCAACCGCAGCCAGATTTCCCGCGACGAGATGATCAGCGCCCTGCGCGAAGTCCTCGTCGAACTCCAGCGCAACTCAATGTCCGCATCCTCCGCCGCTTAGCCTCGCTTTGTAGTAGAGTGGGCGTGTTGGTTGGCGCGTGGAGCTCAATGGGGAACGAAAATGTAGGATGAACCGCGTCGATTCAACGAAGGAGAAGACACATGACGCTACCCCAAATGCATGGAACTGCTTTTATCGCAGTTGCAGGTTTCTTCCTGGCAACGGTGTTTGCCTCGGGAGCGGCTGCTCAGACGAACACGCCAGCCGGTGTGAAGAATATCGTGCTGGTTCATGGTGCATGGGCCGACGGATCGAGCTGGTCAAAAGTGATCACGTTGCTCCACGCTAAAGGTTTCCACTCTGTTGCGGTGCAAATTCCTCTGACCTCGTTGGCGGATGATGTTGCAACCACCAAGCGCGCCATCGCGTTACAGGATGGCCCGGTCATTCTCGTCGGGCATTCCTACGGCGGCGCGGTGATTACGGAGGCAGGGAACGATTCGAAGGTGGTCGGCCTAGTCTTCGTGGCGGCGTGGGCTCCAGCGGAAGGCGAGTCGGTGGGCAGCATCGGCGCGAAGTATCCGCCAGCTCCGCTAAACAGTGAGGTCCGCCCCGATGCGCAAGGCTTTCTGTCCATAAGCC
>JASHRN010000214.1 GCA_030037335.1 Candidatus Acidiferrales bacterium
GTACGGGATTGACCGTGACCGCACGAACGCAGGGGGATGGCTCCTACAGCATCGTCGACCTGCCCATTGGCACCTACAGCGTGACGGTTTCAAAGCAAGGGTTCAAGACGGAAGTGCACTCCGATATTCTGGTGCGGGGAAACCGTGCCGCCACGGTGAACGCCACCCTCCAGCCCGGTGAAATTACGTCGACCGTCGAAGTGACCGCTACTCCTCTGATGAATCAGACCGATACGACGAACGGCTACGTAGTAGACCCATCGATTATTCAGAGCACTCCTCTCGGGACGGGCAGCTTCACACAGTTGGCGATCCTCAGCCCTGGAGTTCACTCGGATTTCCTTGGCGGATCTGGCACAAACGCTGGTTTAGGCAACCAGGCCATTTACGCCAACGGAAACCGAGACACCAGCAACAGCTTTTCGCTGAACGGCACCAGCACCAACAACCTGTTCAATGGGAATTCGACCAGCCAAGTCGGAGAAAATCGGTTCGTTCTTAATACGGGCGAAAACTTCGGCGCCGGCGGACTAATTCAAACCAGCACTTCTGTGTACGGAGCGATCGGCCAGGCGTTGCCTACACCCCCGCCGGATGCAATTCAGGAAATCACCGTCAACGCCTCGATGTACGACGCCACACAGGGCAACAATAGCGGCGCGCAGATCAGCGTGGACACGAAGTCCGGCACGAACAATCTCCACGGCTCGCTTTGGGAACAGTTCCAAAACAGCGCCATGAACGCGACGCCGTTCTTCTACAACGCCGCTGGCAGAAACAGTGCAGGGCAGGCCATTCTTCCCAATCCGCTGCTTGCCAGAAACCAATACGGCGGTACGCTGGGCGGCCCAATCATCCATAACAAATTGTTTTTCTTTGGTTCTTACCAGGGCGTGAATGTTGCGGATGCTTCTGCGTCAACCAAGGATGCTACCGTGCCTCTGGCGCTCACAAATGATCGCAGCACAGCAGGCCTGACCGCCGTGGCGAACTATCTGGAAGATCCGACAGGAACGTGCGGGACTTCTGGACAGCACGCTTGCTTTTCCGGAACCATCAATCCTGCCGCCGCCGCTCTGCTCAACGCCAAGCTTCCAAACGGGCAGTTTTTGATTCCGACCCCGCAGATCACGAACGCGACGGAAGCCACGGATCTCGGATATGACGCCGTGGTGCAAGGACCAAACACTGAGTCTCGCGTATATCAAGCCATTGGAGACATCGATTACCAGGTGACACAGAACGATCGCCTCTCGGGGAAATACTACTTTCAGGATGACCCGACGAACAACCCGTTTGGCGCCGTCGGAGACCTTCTCGGTTTTCCGCAACAACTCCAGGCGGGCAGCCAAGTCTTTTCGCTTGCCAACACGCTGATTATTTCTCCCAGCCTGACTTGGGAGGGACACATCGGTTTCACACGGCTGCGTGCTTATGCCAACACGCAATCGGCTTTCACACCCGCGGGGGAGGGGATCAGTCTATTGGGTTCAGCCACGTTTCCTCAGTTTGATATCACCACGGCAGATCCCCAGATCGCAGAAGGCTTGGAGTGGGGCCCCAGCACAAGCTTTGGCAACGCTGGCATGTTCCAGAACCAGTGGGAATATGCCTCTACTCTCAACTGGGTGACGGGAAGACATACTTTGAGCTTTGGCGCGCTGTGGGACCACACGCAGCTGAACATCATCAACAACAACACCAACACGGATACCATCGACTTCAAGACCTTTCTGACATTCCTGGAAGGGGATGTACGCGGCGGAGATGCGTTCGAGGGATCGGCAGATCGTTATTATCGCTCGGATACGGTCGGGCTCTTCGGCAACGACAACTTCAAGTTCCGCAAGAATCTGACCGTCACTTTCGGTCTGCGCTGGGACTTCGATGGTCCGCTCTCCGAAAAGTATGGCCGCTTGACGGCGTTTGACCCGAGCCTCTATTCGTACGATGCAAGCACCGACACCATTACCAACTCCGGTTTGGAGATTGCGGGCAATAACCCAACAGCGGGAACGCAGGGTGCCAGCAACTCGCTTTTGAACAACCATCAGTGGGGCTTTGCACCGCGCATCGGCATCGCATGGAGTCCAACCGAGAAACTGACGGTGCGCACCGGCTATGGGATTTATTACGACCGCGGAGAGCTTTTCAGCTACTTCTCGCCGAGCGCCGGCGCCGGCTTTAACGGGCCATTTGGCGTGACGCTTGCGCCGCCATTCGTTGAACCTATCGCCGCTTTAACGGGCGACACCCTTTCGCAGCCGTTCGGGTCTACGGTCCCGCCGCCGCCGCCCGCAACCGCCGCTGGCTTCCAGGCCCTGCTGCCGAACATAGCGCAAACGGAAAGCGGAAATTGGCCAGCCGGGAACCTCTTCGGCCCCTTCCTATTCGGCGGTTATGATATCAACAACAAATTGCCTTACACCCAGAACTGGACGTTGGACCTTCAATATCAGGCAACCAACAACTGGATGTTTGAATTGGGCTACGTCGGCAACCATGGCGCACATGAAGTTCTGCCGGTGCCGTTCAATCAGCCGCTGATCGCCACGCCATCGAATCCAGTAAATGGACAAATCTACTCCTACGGAGGAACAAGCCCGCTCGATCTGGACACTGAACCCATCGAGACTAATGAGTTCTCGGGTAATGCACCCGTTCGAGTGCCCTACATCGGCTACGACATGAACTCTGTGGAATACGAAGCCGAAGGCATCTCAAACTATGATGCGCTGCAAGCGCAGGTACACAAGCGTATGTCCTTCGGGCTGCAACTCACCGGGTCATACACGTGGTCACACTCTCTGGATGAACAAAGCGGAGACGGTTTGTTCGTTACGGGAAACAATCCGGTGACGCCCAAGGCGAACTACGCCTCATCGGGTTTCGATCAAACCCACGTTTTTCTGATCAATTACAGCTATGCAATCCCCAGTGTAACGAAAAACGAATTCGCAGACCGCCTGGTCAACGGGTGGGTGATTGGCGGACAGACGGTGGCGCAGAGCGGTCAGCCGTATAGCGTATACGACTATTCCGGCTCGGTCGGCAGTCTGTATTTCGGAACCGACGACGAGATTGGAAACCCCATCGTGCCGCTCCTGCCGGGGGTTAGCGCCAAACAAGCGGAGTTTCAGGGTACTACCGGCGTCAATGCAGGAAAGCCGGTGCTCAACGAAGCGGATTTTGCGCCGCAGTTTGTCGCTCCAGGAACAAACGGAGTGCCGCCATGCGACGCATCGGGATGCGATCTTTACGAGTCGCTCTATGGAACCACCGGGCGGAATATCTTCCGTGGACCATTCCAGGTGAGTTTCGACATGAGCCTGGCGCGCCAGTTCCCGATCAAAGAGCGGTTCCAACTGCGCTTTGAAGCAGACGCGTTCAATATCTTCAACCATCCGGATTTCGACACTCCGAACAACGATGTTTTGTTCTTCCCCAACTTTGAAGGTCCTCCGCAGATTCCGCCGGGCGGCAGCTTGGGAGTCATTCAGCACACCATCGGCAGCCCCCGTTTCTTGCAGCTAGGACTGCACCTGACGTTCTGAGCAGCGCCGGGGCTTTGGCGTAGGATTCAGCTCAGGCAGTTCGATGAATGGAAACGCAAAACGGCTATTCCGCGTTGAGCGCGGGCCGCAGCAGCGCGATCGCAAAGTGCGCCACGTGCGAAGCGTTTTCATCCAGCTGCAGCCAGCGCACGACGCAATGCTTGCGGAGATAATCGGTCACCTGCGTATCGCTAATTTCGAGATGCTCTGCGAGTTGCGAGCGCAGCCCTGGCTTTCCTTCGGTGCGTGCGCCGCGTCCAGCGCGCCCTGAGCGAGCAAGCTGCGTCACTCCGACGCGCAGCGTCTGGCAGGCCTCAACGTAATAGTTGGTCATCAAGTCGGAATCCGAAAGCAGAAAGACGCCCGGACCCGCGGGCGCATCTTCGAGTTCATCAACGCGGCGCAGCGGCGCGGAAATGAGGCGCCGCAACAGCGATTCGAGCTGAGCGAAGCGCGAGGCCAGCGCGGGATCGCCTGCGCGTATGTATGTGGCGCGCTCGACGAAAGGTCCAGTCGGCTCGGGCACAAACCGCGCAGCAGCGGACGCCAGCGATTCCGCTGCGGCGGGAATCGCTTCGGTCGAAGCAGTTTGCTCATCCGCAGATTCGCCGGACGGCGAAGATAACGGCGCGCGACGGGCCAGTGCTTGCGGCTGAGCTTTTCCTGTAACCGGGGAGTTCCGTGCCCCACCACGACGATGACGCCGGCCTCCGCGACGGCCGCGTCGGCGGCGAGGGCGATCAGCCGTTGAGCGATTCGCCGCGGGCGAACTTGGCATCTGCGCAGGCTGGTCCTCCGCAACATTTTCTGCTGAACCCGACTCGCTCTCTTCGAGATCGATCCCGGCAGGGGAGGACTCCGTACCTCCCGCTTCGCGCACGCCATTCTCCGCATCCGAAGTCGACGGCGGCGGAACGGATGCAGAATTCGCCTCCGGCACTGGCGCACCCAGGCGTGTGAGTGCTTCCGCGGCTTTCTGGCGCCAGTCGGCGCGGCGGAAGCGCTGCGCTGCGATCGTGTACCAGCGAACGGCTTCGTCGCTGCGGCCCGATTTTTCCTCGACAGCGCCGGCCTCGAACGCGACCATTGCGTCGCGCGTCTTCTGAAAAAGCTCGTTGAGTTTGCCGGACGGATCCGCGCTGGTGCGCGCCCGCCGGATTCGCCCTTGAATCTGTCGCCAATCTGCCATGGCTGGCGATTGTATCAATGGCGGAGCGCGCATACCAGCGCAAGCGCTCTGGAAGTCGAGGATGTGCAGTGAAGCAAAATAGCGCGGAACTGGTGCATGATAGCAGGATGCTGGACGGTTCGATTGCACGGATCGCGGAACAGGCGCGCAAAATCGGTTTCGACTTGTGCGGCGTGGCGCGCGCCGAGGAATGCGGCGACCCAAAGCGCCTTGCTGAGTGGCTTGCGCGCGGATACGCGGGCGAAATGCGCTACCTCAGCGATGCGCGGCGGCTTGCCGCACATGACGCCATGCCCGGTGCGCGTTCCGTAATCGTTTGCGCGATGAATTACAACACGGCGTTCCCCTATTCGCAGGCGGCGCTCGGCTACCCCGCGAAAAATACGGACGGCAAC
>JASHRN010000215.1 GCA_030037335.1 Candidatus Acidiferrales bacterium
AATCTCGCGGCGATGCGCATTGCCATCGATACCGGAGGGACGTTTACCGACTGCATCTTTGTGCGCGATGGTGAGCTGCGAATCCTGAAAGTGCCTTCGGTTCCAGAAAACCCGGCCCGCGCAATTGCCGAAGCCATCTGCCGGGCTTTTGACGGTTCCTCACCGCTCGACGACGCTTTGGAGCTCACTTGCGGCACAACCGTCGGCACCAACGCCATCCTCGAGCGGCGCGGCGGTCGGGTCGCGCTGGTCACGACCGCTGGATTCGAAGACGTGCTGGAAATTGGACGCCAGGCGCGTCCGCGTCTTTACGAGTTCTTTGTAGAGCGCCCCGCGCCTTTGGTGCCGCGCGAGCGCCGGATTGGAATGAAGGAGCGCATAGCAGCCGACGGCCAAATTCTCCTGCGCCCGAATCGAACTGAACTCGATCGCATTTTGTGGCTGGTGAGGAACTGCCGCCCGGATTCAGTCGCGGTCTGCCTTTTGTTTTCTTTTGTGGATCATGCGCACGAGCGCCAGATCGCCTCGCGATTGCGCGCCGCAGGCTTCACGGTTTCGGTGTCGCACGAGATTTTTCCGGAGTTTCGCGAATATGAGCGCACAGCCACTACTGTCGCCAATGCGTATCTCCTTCCCGTAATGAGTCGGTACTTGCTCGAAATCGACTCGCTTGTTGCCAGCCGCGCGAAATCGCAAAATCGAGTGAAGACCCGCGTGCGCGTGATGCAGTCGAGTGGGGGAATTATTTCTGCCGCGACCGCTTCACGCGAGCCCGTCCGCACCATTCTTTCTGGCCCTGCCGGTGGAGTGCTCGGAGCGCAATATGTGGCGGAGCTGGCAGGTTTTTCGAAAATTATCACCTTCGATATGGGCGGGACGTCAACCGATGTTGCGCTGATCGATGGAGCGCTGCACGCGTCAAATGAATCGGAAATCGCGGGGATGCCGGTCTCGCTTCCGATGCTGGACATTCATACCGTTGGCGCGGGAGGCGGTTCTCTGGCGCGCTTCGACCGCGGCGGCGCATTGCGCGTAGGCCCGGAAAGCGCAGGCGCTGATCCCGGCCCGATTTGCTACGGACGCGGAATTCGGCCGACTGTCACTGATGCGCATCTTGTGCTTGGGCGTATCGTGGCGGAAGGATTTTTAGGCGGCGATTTTCGTTTGGATATTGAACGCACGCGCGAATGGCTCGAACGTTCACGTGGCCCAATGAAAGCGGTCGAGCAATTTGCCCAGGGCATTGTGGACATCGTTGAAGCAAACATGGTCAAGGCAATCCGCGTCATTTCCATTGAGCGCGGATACGATCCGCGCGATTACACGCTGGTTGCCTTCGGCGGTGCAGGTGGTCTGCATGCGTGCGGGCTCGCAGCCGCGCTCGAGATTCCGCGAGTGCTGATTCCGAAGTTTCCCGGCGGGCTTTCGGCGCTCGGGATTTTGCGCGCCGATGTTGTGAAAGATTTCTCGCGTACAATTTTGCTGGCGGTTGCATCGAAAAAGGCGGCAGCCAGTTCATTGCAGCGCGAATTCGCCAGAATGGAAAAGCTCGCATTAACCGATATGCGCGGCGAAGATTTTATAGGGCGCCAGGTTCGAATCGAACGTCTGCTCGACATACGCTACATCGGTCAAGCTTATGAGTTGAATGTCTCCGCGGCTGGCGATTTTGTCGCGGCTTTTCATCGCGCACACGATAGGCGCTACGGATACTCCGACGCGAAGCGCCCAGTCGAGATCGTGAACATTCGTCTTCGTGCAATTGGCGTGACGCCCAAGCCCGCGCTCTCGAGAATTCCGAGCGGTTCAGAGAATCCGCGGAAATCTTTAATCGGAGAGCGCCGCGTCTTCATCAACGGCAGCCGGCTCAAGGCAAACATTTATGATCGCGCCACGCTTTGTGCTGGGAACCGATTCAGCGGCCCGGCCATCGTCACCGAATACAGCGGCACGACGGTCGTTCTTCCGGACTGGCATGCTCGCGTCGATACATACGGAAATCTGGTGTTGGAGCGCGCGCGATGAGCTTCGATCCCGTCCGCCTGGAAATCTTCAAAAGCATTTTTCACTCGGTTGCCGAGGAAATGGGCGGGGTGCTGCGCCGCTCAGCCTTTTCACCGAATATCAAAGAGAGGCGCGATTATTCTTGCGCCGTATTCGATGCTCGCGGCGAAGTGCTCGCCATGGGCGACCACATGCCCGTTCATCTCGGGTCAATGCCTGCATCGGTTGATGCTGCGATTCGCGCGCTTTCGTTGCAGCCCGGCGATGTGGCGCTGCTCAATGACCCCTACGCCGGCGGCACGCATTTGCCCGACCTGACCATGGTCATGCCGGTTTACCTGCCGCGCTCTCGCCGGCCATTTTTCTACGTTGCCAATCGCGCTCATCATGCCGACGTTGGCGGCGCGCAGGCAGGTTCAATGAGTTTGTCGCGCGAAATCTTTCAGGAGGGAATTCGCATCCCGCCGGTGAAGATATTCGCGAACGGCAGAATCGTTCGGGACGTGCTCGAACTTCTCCTCGCCAATGTGCGAACGCCGCGTGAACGCGAAGGCGACCTGACGGCGCAGGTCGCATCCTGCCGGGTTGGCGAACGGCGCCTGCTCGAAACGGTCCGAAAATACGGTGTGCGCCAGACAAGCGAGTACGGACGTTATCTGCTCGAATATTCCGCTCGGATGATGCGCGCCACGATTCGCGAAATTCCCGATGGCATCTATCGTGGCGAAGATTTCATGGACAACGATGGCGTCAGTGACGGGCCTATCGCGATTCGCGTAACAATTCGCATTCGTGGCGCTCGCGCTGAAGTCGACTTCACCGGTTCATCGCCGGAATGCGCGGGCAGTATCAATGCCGTCAAAGCCATCGCGGATTCGGCAGCGTTTTATGTTTTCCGGTGTTTGGTCAACGATCAGGTCCCCGCCACTTCGGGTTTGCTCCGCCCCATTCGCATCATTGCGCCCGAAGGAACAATCGTCAATGCGCGTCCGCCCTGCGCCGTTGCTGGCGGGAACGTGGAAACATCGCAGAGGATCACGGACACTCTGTTGCACGCTATGGCAAAGGCTCTGCCTCGGAAAATCCCCGCAGCCAGCCAGGGCACGATGAACAATCTGACCTTCGGTGGCCGCGACACACGCCCGCACCGCGGAAACGCGCCGTTTGCCTACTATGAGACGATTGCGGGCGGCATGGGCGCTCGGCCCGGCCGCAATGGCGAAAGCGGAATCCACACCCACATGACCAATTCGCTGAACACGCCGGTGGAAGTGTTCGAGCACGCTTATCCCGTGCGCGTGCATCATTACGGAATCCGGCGCGGCTCCGGCGGTCGCGGCCACTATCACGGCGGAGACGGCATCGTGCGCGAAATCGAACTGCTCGTCCTGATGCAGGTCGGCATGCTGTCTGACCGCAGAAAATTTGCGCCCTATGGGCTCGCTGGCGGCAAGCCCGGCGAAATAGGGAAAAGTGAGCTGATCATCAAAGGGAAAAATCGGCGCGTTGCCGCCAAGGGCAGCTTTTATGCTCCCGCCGGCGCAATTGTACGAATCGAAACGCCCGGCGGCGGCGGTTGGGGAAAGCCAGCGCAATCAAACAGGAAAAATTCCAACGCTGACGAATAAGATTACAGCTGTATCTCAGGTGTGAACTGCTTTTGGCGAAATGCGCCGCCAATTTAGCGGCGCCTCCGCGAGTTTGAAGAATCTAATTTTCGAGAGCTTCGAGCGCCTCGGGCATTTGCAGGTGCGCCTTGGCCAGCGCGCGAACCAGGTTTGTCTCCATGGTTTGCTCAGTGGTGTTTCGCACTGTGGCCAGCTCCGTGATCAATAAATGCTTGGCGCGCTCCAGCATTTTCTTTTCGCGGAACGAGAGTGGTTTTGTGCGGCTCAGCGAAACCAGGCCCTTGAGCACTGCCGCGACTTCCATCAGCGAGCCGGTGCGCATCCGCTCAGAATTCTCCTTGAAGCGGTGTTTCCAGTCGTGATGCGAAGCGGAGCGGCCCTTTTCGAGATAACTGATTACGCTGCCTGCTTCCGTTGAGCGAATCACCGGGCGCAGCCCGACGGTGTTGATGTTAGTTTGCGGCACCATTACTTTGAGCCCGCTGGAAAGAATCTTGAGCATGTAGTAGCGTTCGGACCTGCCGTTGAGGTAACCGTAACTGATTTGTTCGATGACTCCCACACCATGGTTCGGATAGACAACCTTTTCACCCAATTTGAATTCCATACAGGATGCACCCTCCCCAGAAGCTACAGTAAAAATAGTAGGCTCGCATCAGGCGCAAGGTCAAGGATTTCTGCACAATAAAGCGAGATTTTTCTGCGAGTTTTGGCCGACAATTTGCTGGCTAATTCCCCGATAAGGCGCGCTATAATAGTAGTTTATGCTTTTGCTGGCCGTCGATACTGCGACTCGCGCCGGCAGCCTCGCGGTTTTGCGTGATGGCCAACTCGCCGGTGAGATTTCCACAGCCTCGGAAGAAACTTATTCCAGCCGCCTCTTTCGCCAATGCAGCTTCCTTTTGCAGGAATTACATCTCGAAATTCACGATTTCGATTTCTTTGCTGTGAATGCCGGTCCCGGCTCATTCACGGGCTTGCGCGTGGGCCTCGCGGCCGTAAAAGCGTGGGCCGAAGTGTTCTCAAAGCCGATCATTGCGGTCAGCGGGCTTGAGGGTGTAGCAGCCCAAACGAGCAATTCTTCCGGAGATGCTCTGGTCGCCGCTGTGCTGGACGCGCATCGCGGCCAAATCTACGCCGCCTTGTATCGCTTCCGGGAATCACGTTTGACCTCTGTGGATGCCGATCAAGTCTGCACCGCCGAAGAATTTCTCGCGAGAGTCACAGGTCGCGCCGCAACAGCTCCAGTACGATTTGTTAGTCCATCTCCTGAAATCCTGCAATCTATTTTGGATGATTGGACCCGAAAGCATGGGCTGCGCTGGTCAATCCAGAAAGCAAGTCCCGTGCTTGCGCCGATTATCGCCCAGTTGGCCTTTGAGCGCGCCCGGTGCGGCGAATTTACCGATTCGCTGCGCCTCGACGCCAATTACGTCCGGCGCTCCGATGCCGAGCTGCTCTGGAAAGAGCCGTGATGGCATTGACAGTTCGCGCGCTCGAATCCCGCGATATTCCGGCAATCATTGAAATTCAGGATTCATGTTTTGAGGCTGCTCAGTGGTCAGAGCCCACATATCGCAGACTAGGTCACGCTGGCGAAAAAGCATGGCTCGCCGAGCAGAATGGCAATGTTGCCGGGTTCCTCGTGGCACGAGTCGTTGCCACGGAAATGGAGATTCTCAATCTGGCGGTTCGAGCGAGTCTGCGCCGGCAGGGAATTGCGGCGGCGCTCTTGCATGACGCCCTTCTATTTGCTGTGCAGGCGGGAGCGCACCGCGCGTTTTTGGAAGTCCGCTGCTCCAACACAGCCGCGCGAGAGTTTTATCAAGCGCACGGCTTTTCCTCCGCAGGAAGCCGTCGAAACTATTACCGTGATCCGGACGAAGACGCGTTAATTTTCAGCCGCGCGCTCGACGGAGTTTAGCTCGCCTACTTCACCGCTGTGATGGACGTCACGTTGATCGTATCGCCATTCAGCGTGCCGACGACCTTCACGTTTGCTCCGGCGAAGGCTCGAGGCTTGGTCTGGTCGCTAAGCTGATAAATTTTGCCCTTCGAATCTACCAGAATGAACTTGCTTCCGCTGTCCACGCACTTCAGCGTGCAATCCTTAGCAGAGCCCTCCATCATGTGCTCGGCGCCGCACATGCTGTCGCTAATGGCGCCTGTAAAAGTTTGCTGCTTTCCAGCCGCAAGGCACAGGCCCACAAACATCAGCACTGCTGCGCCCAAGAACCCTATCTTTTTCATCACCCTCTCCTTTGCACCATCTCCATCGATAGCAATCGATGCGTAAAATTCATCCTGGGATTCACCCTCCGCCCGCCACATGGCGAGTTTCTCCGTTCTCAATGGATTACGCCAATGATAGCTCCCTTGGATTTTGTAACTCAAACAGGGCTTGCGGTTATTTGCGGGCGGCGCGCAACTGTTCCGCAACAGTATCAAAAAACTGCTGAATCATCTGCTTTGCCGCGGCCTCAACCATCCGGCTCCCCACCGAAGCCATCACGCCGCCCACTTGTGTACCGCCGGAATAGCGAAGCTCGGTCTGATTCGGCCCTTGGCGGTTGTCTTCGCGAAGCGTGATCGTGCCCTCGCCTTTCATGAATCCCGCCGCGCCGCGCCCCTCAATAATCAGCTTGAACGATTCGGGCGGGTGCTCATCGCTGATCTGCACCGCGCCATCAAACTTCCCCGCGAACGCTGCAATCCCGATTTTCAATGAAGCCTTATAGCGTCCGAGACCATCGGCCTTCAGTTCCGGAGCGCCCGGCAAACATTTTGACAAGAAAGAGGGGTCCGTTAGCGACTTCCAAACATTCTCGCGCGGTGCCGGGAGCAACGCCGCTCCTTCAATTTTCATTTGCGCTTGCCTTTGGCCCTCTTGGCGGCTGGTTTTCCGTTTGATGCCAGAGCGTGGGAACGGAAAGTTACTCCGAGCAAGCGCAAATAGCAAGACTCGCGGGCGCAAACAGCGAGAGTGTTCCGCCAAGTTTCTGAAGCGAATCCGCTCTTCGCGCATCTCAATGGAGGTAGTGCTTGCTCACGGAGGAACGGCTCATGGAAAAAACACTCACGATTTTAGGAATTGCCGGCAGCTTGCGGAAGGCCTCATACAACCGCGGCGCTTTGCGTGCTGCGCAGGAACTCGCTCCCGAGGGCGTCAAGGTCGAGATCTTCGAACTCGATGGCATCCCCCCATTCAATCAAGACGAAGAGAAAAATCCTCCGCAAAGTGTGATTGATCTGAAGCAGCGCGTGCTCGCCGCTGACGCTATTCTTTTTTCCACACCGGAGTATAACTATTCGATTCCCGGCGTTCTCAAGAACGCTGTCGACTGGGCTTCACGCCCTTACGGCGACAATGCCTGGAACGACAAGCCCGTCGCTATCATGGGTGCCTCCATCGGCGCCAGCGGGACAGCCCGCGCGCAATATCATCTCCGCCAGTCGTTCGTATTCCTGAATATGCATTCGCTGAATGGCCCCGAAGTGATGATTTCCAACGCCGCGGAGCGTTTCGACGATCAAGGTAATCTTAAAGACGAAAAGACGAAGGAAATAATCAAAAAGATGCTGCGCAATCTCGCGGACTGGACGCG
>JASHRN010000216.1 GCA_030037335.1 Candidatus Acidiferrales bacterium
CTCGTTCAAAAGCGTCGGCGAAAAAATGTGCGTTTCATGCAGGCTGGCCACCTGTTCCCGCAGAAAAATATCCGCCCGCGTGATGGGGTTGCCCGTCGGCGAATCCGCGCGGCTGTCGTCAATCGTGTAAGTGGATGCCACGGAATCTTTTTGTGAGATAACCTGGTCAAACCGCGTCGTCCCGTAATCTTCTCCAATGTGCTGCACGGGGTTGCTGAACGCCTCGGCGATCCCGCTCGGCGCGCCATTCGAGTCGAAAATTTCCGGACCATTCGCCACCGGCCACAGCGACAGCAGCGGCTGGACGCTCGCGACCGCGCTTGCCCGCGACGTGTCGTCGGGCACCAGAGTGTCGTCGCTCAAGCCTAGGTTCTGCCGGAATCCTTCGTAATTTCCAAACAGAAAGCTCTTGTCTTTGTGAATCGGCCCGCCCAGCGCTGTGCCAAAATTGTTACGCTGAAACTCCGGAATATTCCCAAAGTCAAAAAAATTCCTCGCATCCAGAGCGCTGTTGCGCAGAAACTCGTAGAGCGAACCGTGAAGATCATTGCCACCCGACGCCGTCACAATGTTCACTTGCGCGCCCGGACGCTTTCCGTATTCCGCTCCGTAATTCCCCTGCACCACAACGAATTCGCGCACCGAATCCACGCCAAGAAGCTGCCCGCTCACTCCTCCGGGCGTGTTGTCGATTTCCGACGCGCTCGTGAATTCCACGCCGTTCAGCAAAAACAAATTCTCTTGCGGCCGGCGCCCGGATGCCGAAAACATATTTCCCACAACCGAATTGGAGGTTCCCGTCGATCCCGCGCGCTGCGAAGTGTAATTCACCACTCCCGGATTGAGCGTCAGCAATTGATCGTAGCTCCGTCCATTTAGCGGCAAATCCTTCACCTGTCGCTCACTCACAAGTCCGGAGACATCTTCCGTGGTCACGGCCACAGTCGCAGCGTGTCCGTGGACTTCCACCGTCTGCTTTACGTTGCCGACCTGCAGCGTCAACGAAACTTCTTCCCTTTGCCCAACCACTAGGGTCACGTCACCTGTCGTGTTTGACTGAAATCCGGTTTGTGCCCCCGTAATCTGGTAATGGCCCGCCGGCAGCGCTGGCGCATCAAACTTTCCGGTTTGGTCAGTCGCGATCGTGCGCGTCGCTCCTGTTTCCGTATTTTTAATCGTCACCGTCGCGCCGGGAATCGCCGCGCCGCTCGAATCTGTCACCGATCCCCAGATCGAGCCCGTCGACTGGGCTTTCGCACTCTGTAAGAACGAAACACCACTCACAATTGCCGCCACAAAGAAAAATAATATGACACGCGATAAAATTGCCTTGCAAAGACTCATCTCACTTCCTCCCATTGCACACATCTCCGAGCGATGTGTGGTCAACGATTTCAGCCGCCGCATTGCGAACCGAAAGAAAAACGCGAAACAGCGCGCTGTGCTTCTTGTCCCGCTCAACTAAACGCCGCAAAACTTCCGCATCTCCGAAGGCCGCCACCGGTCCGTCAATCGTGCGGATAATCTCACCGAGGAAAATCTGCGAAGGCCGCCGCTTCAATCGATATCCGCCATTCGCTCCGCGAACGCTCTCGAGAATCCGTGCCCGCTTCAGCTCCAGCAGAATCGATTCCAGAAACTTCTCCGGCAATTTTTCCTCTTCCGCGATTCTGTGAATCTTGATGGCGCCCTCGTCATAATGCCGTGCCAGATAAATAGCGGCTTCCAGCGCGTATAACCCTTTTTGCGAGATCTGCATTCGATTTTGCTCTGTGCCTCCGAACTCAAAATACAATAAAGTCTACAGACTTAATAGACTTTATACGCAGCTAATGAGCAACCAAGGTTCCATAGTGAGTAAGAGATGCCGGAAATTCGATTTCATAAGTCGCTGTAAACAGAGGGCCTCTGCGGTGTGCAAAAATATGCACTCCAATCACCGCTTCTAACTGGCTTCTTGCCGGAAAATCTTTGCTCTTTTATGCGAAACAATCTTCCGGCTGTGAGGAGCGCTCTCGGTCGGCTAAACTGTGGGTTGGAATCTCAGCGGAAGTACAGGATTCCCCCGATTTGGAGTCACGAAAACCAAAAAAAATAAGAGGCGGTCGGAATGCGACTTTCAAGAGCCGAAGCCAAAGCGAATCACACCCTGGATACCCAGCACGCGCAATTCAGCGAAACCGTCTACGGCGTCCTCTGCGCTACTTGCCACAATTACATTCTGATTGACCGCACGAATTGCCCGTCTAACTGTCGCGAACACGACGCCTGTCGTCAGGCCTACGGCGGCGAAAGCTAGTCCGGATTCTCGTTTTTTGCTAATCTCGCAAGCTCGCATTCATCCCGCGAAATTATGGAGTGTTGAACATAAAATGAGGCGCCTTCGGATCATCTGTCTGCTCGCCGCACTGATTGCCTTTCCGGCTCTTGCCTCCGCAAACTCCGGCTCTTCACAAACTTCGCTCGCCAGTTCCGGCGGATGCATCACCGCTGATTTTCACGCCGCTCATCTCGAAGGCAAGGACATGAAGTTCAATGTTCTTCTCCCGCGCGACTACGCCTCCGATACAAACCGCCGCTTCCCCGTCCTCTATTTGCTCCATGGTTTCACCGGCGACTACACGGATTGGTGCAAGTACAACATCGTCGAATACGCCAGGCCCTACGAAGAAATCATCATCATGCCCGACGGCGACAACAGTT
>JASHRN010000217.1 GCA_030037335.1 Candidatus Acidiferrales bacterium
GCAGAGCTTGATAACGTTTGACCGCCAGTCCAATGGCCGCTGGCAAATGGGCGCGGAGTTCCCCGCGGAAGTTTTGCAGCAAGTCGGTTTTACTCAATCCAAGGGCTTCATTCAGAACAGCCTGATCGCCATCCTGATTGTTTTTGTGCTCGTGCTGATTCTGTGGCCCGTCACTGCGCTGATTCGCTGGCATTATGGGCGCCAGCTCGAACTCTCTGTCGCGGAACGCCGCGCGCGCAGATCGGCGCGCCTGGTTGCTATTCTTGACTTGCTCTTCTGGATACTTTTCTTGGGCACCATCATGCAGGCGAGCTCGCATCTGAACCTCTTGTCCAGCAGCGCGGACTGGTGGTTCCGCGTAATGCAAATCATCGGCTGGATTGGAATCATCGCCACGATTGCTCTCGTAATAAACTGCTTCCGGCAATTCGGTGCGCAGGGCCGTTGGTGGTGGGCCAAAGTTCAGGACGTAATCATTGTCCTCGCCGCGCTGATGAGCATCTGGCTAATCATCATCACGCACGTGCTCAGCTTCAGCCTCAAATACTGATGGCTCAGGAAACCCAACGCCGGCTTTGCTCTGCTCCTATGACGAAGGCGGCGCTTTGCCTTATTGGTGCAATTCTCATTGCCGCATGCCCGTCTTCTGCTTCCGCGCAGATCAATAATGGCCAGCAGTTGATTGCCGCCATGCACGCGCGATACGCGCAGTCGTGGTACCGCACCGTCACTTTTCAGGAAGATGCCATCACTCGCAACGACAATGGCACCGTAAAAAAGGAAATATGGTACGAATCGCTTCTGCTACCCGGAAAGCTGCGCATCAATAAGGGCTCGCCCAATTCAGGAAACGGCGCTATTTTCCGCAATAACAGCCTGACTTCCTTCGTAAACGGAAAACCCACGGGCACACGGCCGTTCGTCCACATGCTCCTCGTGCTTGGATTCGATGTCTACCGCCAGGATCCTGAGTTGACCATTGCCGAAGCGAAAAACCAGGGTTTCGATTTGAATCAAATTCATCAGGAGGTTTGGCGGGGCCGGGTCGTTTATGTCGTCGGCGCGAAAAAAGGAGATCTCAAGTCCCGGCAATTCTGGATCGAGAAAAACCGCCTGCTCTTCTTGCGCCTCATCGAGCCGGATCCGCGCGACCCCGCCAAGCTCGACGATCAACGGTTCAGCGACTATCGTCGTCTTCACACCGGCTGGATTGCCGCGCATGTGGAATTCCTCACCAATGGCCAGAACGTCTTCACCGAGCAGTATTTCAACATTCAGGAAAACGTGAAGCTCGACCCAGCAATTTTCGACCCGCAAAAGTTCAATTCACACTAATACGAAAGATTCCAATGCACGACCTGAGGCACAAACTCCCGATGGGAATGCCGCAGCCTTAGGTCCGCATACGTGCAGCTTCTAGCGGCGTCACTTCCCTGTCGATGCGCGCCGCATTCTCGTCCTCTGCAACGTCTAATTCGTACCTTACTTGCATGTTCATCCAAAATTCAGGAGTCGTATGGAAATAGCGCGCCAAGCGCAGTGCCGTCTCTGGCGTTATCCCTCGCCGTTCGGCGAGAATGTCGCCAATCCGCGTTGCAGGTACGTGAAGGTCCATTGCCAGCGCGTTCGCGTTCAACCCTAGTGGCTTCAGGAAATCCTCCCGCAGGTGTTCTCCGGGATGCACCGGCTTCAGTTTCTTGCCCATGATTCTCTCCTAATGGTAATCGGTAATTTCAACCTCATACGCGCCTCGCCTCCACGCCATGCGAAGCAAATCCTCCATTGATCGTTGATGCGAATGCTGTGCTGGCCCTTGCGGTCCCCTTTCAGCGCCTCAAGTCGGTTTCCCGGTGGGGACGCCACGTCTGATAATTCGTGGGCAAAATCGAGTTGTTGGAGTTTGCGAAGCGCCACGCGTTCGATCGATTGAAAGCGCCTTATACTTTCCCGCGCGAAAAGCCTCTGCGTCTCGGCAGAACGAAACGATTTGATCACACGGCCAGTATAATACGCAATCCATATAACGGCAACCGTACAATTCGCGTAATCCCTCCAGCTCCCTGTGCAATTGCAGCGGCCAATCAGGAAACCCCGTAGAAGAAAAATAGTCATTTCAAAAGGCGCTCCCCCAGCCACTTCATAAGACGGCAGTTAGCGACAGGCCGGTGCTCGTACTAAGGTTTTCCCCTAGTTCCACTTGGCGCACGCGCTGGTACTCTTGCGCTATTTCAAAATTCGGCTGCGGGCCCCAAATTAGATCGGCGGACTCACAGGTGTCGAAACACTCGCTCAACGCTCAAGTTCTCGAAAAAGCACGCCTTGCAGTTAAATCCCTCGGGGTGTTCTTTGCGCCGCCGGCACCCATGCGAAAGCCTACGCATAAAAGGAACCGCTTGGCTCGCTCTTTCAGCTCTTGGTTCAGGTCAACACCTGAATCCCCCCGCACCCTCGCGCACAAAATTGCTTCCGAACTCACACTTTGCGGAAAACTGATTGCCTCGTTTCTCTTCGTGAGTATCCCACGATGGATCGTCGCGCGCTTGGCGTCAACCCGTGATGAAGTGTATAAAGTAGCCGCCACCTTCCGCCTGCGCACAAAGTTTCTTCTCTCTTTCGTCATCATCACGACGGTGCTGATGTGCCTCACCCTCACTGTCGTCGGCCGCGAAGCACGCCACCAAATCGATCAGCAGATCCGCGAACAGTCCAGCCGCACCATTTATATGTTTCAGGTCGTGCAGCGCCAGCATGAACTCTCTTTAGCCCATAAAGCTGAACTCCTCGCCGCATTGGCCACCATGCGCAGTGGTGACCCGACCGCCGTCGAAGCCGCCAGCGGCGATCCCTGGCAATCGGAAGACTGCAATCTCTTCCTGATGACCGACGGAACAGGAAAAGTCATCGCTCTGCAAACCACCACTGGCGCGCTCCCCATCGCCGACGCCGAGCGCCTGCTCCGGCGGACACTCCGCCGCCGTGCTACTTCCGGCTGGTGGGTCAGCGGCTCGCAAATTTATCAAGTCGTGCTGCGGCCCGTAATGTCGAGTGCAGAACAAGGCGGGTCCCGGCTCGGAACTGTAGTGGTGGGACGCGCGATTGATGCCGGCGTAGCCAATGAATTGCGCCGTATCTCCTCGGCCGAGGTCGCCTTCCGCAGCGGAAATCACATCGTCATCAGCACGCTTTCTCCGTTTGACGAGAATGAACTGGAAGTAAAAGCCGGCGACGGGCCTGTGCCGCAGCAGTTGGAAATCGGCGGCCAGAAATATGTAGTCAGCTCACTCGATCTGACGGATGGCGTAGATCCTGCGAGCGCTGTGAGCCTCGTCATGCTCAAGTCCTATAACGATGCAACTGCGTTTCTGAACCGCCTCAATCGCTGGCTGATTGGATTGCTGCTGGCCGCCGTTTTTGTGGGCGCCATTCTCGTGCTGGTTATATCCGACACATTTACGCGTCCGCTGAAGCGTCTCGTGGGTGGCGTGCGCGCCCTTGAGAAGGGTGACTTCGATTATCCGCTGCAAGCGCACGGCGGCGACGAAGTGGCCGAAGTCACCCGCGCCTTCGGGCGCATGCGCTCCACTCTGCAGACCGACGAAGCGGAGCGGCGCAAACTCGAAGAGCAATTGCGCCGCTCCCAGCGTATGGAAGCCATGGGTCGGCTCGCAGGAGGCGTGGCCCACGATTTCAATAACCTGCTCACTGTCATCAAGGGTCACAGCGACGTTCTTATGGAAAGCCTGCCCCCGGGGAGCGCCCTTGCCGGAAGCAGCCAGCAAATCGTCAAAGCGGCGGACCGCGCAGCATCACTCACTCGTCAGCTTCTGATTTTCTCGCGCCGCCAAGCCACCCAGCCGCGCGTTCTCGATTTGAACACCATCGTTTCGGAAATGGAGAAGCTGCTGAAGCGCCTGGTGCGCGAAGACATCAATTTCGTTTTCCGCCTCGGCCAGCCGATCGGCCATTTGCGCGCCGATGCGTGTCACATGGAACAGATCATCATGAATTTGGTCGTCAACGCATCCGACGCCATGCCCGCAGGAGGCCGCCTTACCGTTGAAACCTATGATTCGTTTGTCGATGAAAAAACAGCTCACGCGCGACCCCCGCTTACGCCGGGAGAATACGTGGTCCTCAGCGTCACAGACACAGGATCAGGAATCGACGACAGCATCAAACCGCATATTTTCGAGCCGTTCTTCACCACCAAGGCCGAAGGCAAAGGAACTGGCTTGGGTTTGGCAACCGTCTACGGCGCTGTGAAGCAAAGCAACGGCTTCGTTCTTGTGGAGTCCGAACTGGGCAAGGGCGCGCGTTTCGAGGTTTTTCTGCCGCGCGTGGATGAGCCCATCGATGCCGTATACACTCCGAAGAGCTTCGTCGCGCCGCCCGCGCGTAGCGAAACAGTGCTGATTGTCGAGGACGAGGATGCCGTTCGCGAGTTGGCGTCCGAATTTGCGCGCTCAGCCGGCTACCATGTGCTCGCCGCGCGCGATGGCCTCGAAGCACTCGCCATCGTGCAATCAGCCACACAACCGATTCACATCTTGCTTACCGATGTCGTGATACCCCACATACGCGGCCCGCAACTCGCCGCCGCCGTACGCGAGCGAATCCCCGGCGTGAAAATTATTTTCATGTCCGGATATCTTGAATCGCAAAAAGAACCCGGCGTTTTGCCGGGAGATTTTTTCCTGCCGAAGCCTTTCCCCCGCGAGGCGCTGATCCTCAAACTCGAAGAAGCGCTGTCAAAAAGCTCGGTCGGCCACGACGGCCACAAATCTCCGCGAAAATCCGCAGAGCACGAGATGGCTAAGACGCTCAGCTAAACTTTATCCAGGAAACTTAATGCGGAGAGGGCACAGGCGAAGGGAAGTCTACTCGCTTCCACGCATTTTGCAAACGCCGCGACGAAAAATGCCCTTGGTGAGGAGAAAAAACAAATCGGAGCCGCTCTGGGTGAGTGCGGCTCCGATTTTCTCGATGCAGCGGGGGCCTTGCGGCTCCGGCCCGTGTTAAAGATTAGCGCCGTTCCATCAGAAGTCGATCTCCGAACGGAACTGAATCACGCGCGGGCTGCCCTGATATGTCGTACTGGGCTGCCCCAGGCTGTACGCGGCGTAGACGATGTATCCTGGTGCGCCAAAATTACCAACAGTCCAATTAGGATGGTTGAACGCGTTCAAGAAGGCTGCCTGTACTTTCATCGACACCCTCTCCCAAATGGGGAACACCTTGTTGAGCGAGATGTCTGTGTTGAAGAATCCCGGTCCGTGCAGGAACAGCATCTGTCCGATCGTGCCCGCATTCGTGTTGGGTAGAATCGCGCCCGTAGCGTTGAATTTTGGGTTGAGCCATTCCGGCGAGAACGGACTGGCTGGGGTGTTATAGACGCCGACGTTGCTTTGAATCTGGCTGGCGGTCACATTATTCAGAATCACGCCGCCGTCTTCATTGTTGAACGTGTCGTACCCGCCCTGGAGCCAGAACGGTATGCCCGACTGCCATGAAATGATCGATCCGACGTTCCAGCCTCCCACTACGCCATTTAGAAAAGAGTTATTCACGTTGAACGTCCGCCCTCGTCCCACAGGCAGCGCGTAAGTGAAGTAGGTGTGAAAGACGTTGCGAATATCGTAGTCGGACGGCCCCTTGTTGATGCCCGGATCCCGCAGCGAGATGAAGTCCTCTCCAGCAGTGTCTGTCCAGTAACTCAAAAATCGGCTGGTTAGCCCTTTTGACCAAGTGTAATTGGCGCCGAGGGTGAGCCCATGTCCAGTTGGGTGCCGCACGGACATTTGCAGCCCGTTGTAGGTCGAACTGCCAGGATCGGACAGGTATTCGGCCCCGCCAACAGACGCATACGGATTGGCCTGCAACAAGTTAATCGGGTAAGTCCCGCCGGTGTTTCCGCACGGGCTGAAGCCGGAGCCGTACAAGTTACACGCCGTTTGGAAGGTATGGGCAAACGAGGTCGCCAATGCTCCCGCTTGTCCGGTGGACACATCAAAGACATACGTCGGATTGGCGTACCCGCCGGGATCGCTCGCGCCGGTCGTAATGCCGTTCCCATTGAATGCGGCGTCAAAGATTGGCGTCGGTGCCACGCCCGGGGCACCAGTGTTGTCCGCAAAAGTAGTCCCGTCGTTTGCGATCAAATTGGCTTCCGCCGTCTTGAACTCGCTGGCGAAGCCATTGTTCAGCGTGTTGGTCTCGTCGATGTTGTAGTTCTGCCACTCATGAACGACGTGATTGCCGACGTAGTCGATTTCCAAAACCGTGGCTCCAGGAAGCTCTCTCTGTATCCCGATGTTCCATTGCTGGAGGTACGGCTGCTTGATGTTCGGGTTGATGCCCGCGATGTAGGGGTAGCTGAAGAACGCGTATGTCGACTCAGGCAGCGCCGTCTGGTACGAGGGCGGCGTGGCCGTCGCCTGGACGGCAGCGAGCAGACCTGGAGTGTCAAGGTTGACTGAACCCGGCGTGAAGTTGCCGCGCGCAGCCGAATAGTCGAGATATTGAGCATAACCAGCACCGTTGTACACGGTATCGTTTTCAAACGTCTCCAAACCTTCGTCATACTGGTTTATCGTGTAGCTCGCGCGAATCACCGTCTTGCTGCCGCCGAATAGCTTGCCTAGGAAACCATTGCTGTAATCCGGGTTCCACGCAAAGCCGAGGTTCGGCGACGGCTGGATGAAATCACCATTGTACGGATGCTCGTTCACGGTGATGTATGGGTTCGCGATACCGTTCAGGGTGCCAGGCTCGAACTCCGCGCCAGACGGGCCGAGCAGGTTTTGGGGGCTAGCGCTGAAGTATTCATCGTTCGTGTTGTGGGTGGCGCCGCTGAGCTGCCAGCGCAAACCGTAGTTCAGAGTGAAATGCGGCGTAGTACGCCACGAGTCCTGGAAGTAAATTGAACCTTCGGTCTTCGCCTCCATTGCCGTATAACCGTACCCCGGCTGAAACTCCTGAGTGGCAGGATTCACCTCGTCGCCTCCTCCGACGCTGCTCAGACGCCCGGTGAGGAACGCATAGAGATCCTCTGCTCCGGTCTGCGCGGTGAGGCTCGTGGTGGCACTCTCGGCATCGTTCATGTTGGGGAAATTCGACAAGCTGAACATGGCGGCGGCTGGATCTCCGGTCGCGATACCGGTTGTATAGTCCGGCACGCCGGGGAACACCCATTCCTGTTCCCGCATTTTCGTATAGTTTATGGCGCCGCCGAAGTAGAAGTTATGGTTCCCGCGCGTCCAGTGCAGCGTGTCGTAGGGGTTGTAGACTGGATTATCCCGCGGAGTCTCTTCGGGCTCACCGGGAACGAGGTCAGGAATCCCGAAAGGCACTTCGATCTGCGAGGGCACGCCGTCAACTGGAGTCTGACTGAATCCCGTGGGTTGTGCTCCCGGAGTGTACACTTCCTCCGTACCCAGGATCCCAAAGCTGGCCGTGTTGATCAAGGTGGGTGAAATTGTCCAGGTGACCGTGTTATTCCAGTTATAGTAGGTGTTATTGAAACCGGTGTAGTCCCCGACGTAGGGCGAGCCTGGCCAGTCTCCATAGCTCGGCGTCTTGCTATCCTCAAGGTCCCAGGAATCCATCCAGTGAATTTTGGACGTAAGGTCCACGTCCAAGCGCGTGGTGGGATACCACACGGTTGTCGGCTGGTTAATAGTGTAGTTCAACCGCTGCAGGTAAAACGCATTATCGGCCTGCAGAGCCGCGGTCGTTGGCCCGAGCGGCACGAGGCTGCCATTCTTGTAGTAACCGGCGATGCCGCTGATAATGTTTGCAACCGACGAATTTTCCGCCGTCGGGAAGCCATAAGCCGAAGCCAGCGCGTATAGGTTTGCCGTGCAGGTCATCGTGCTGGCATTGCAGCCGCTAACCCAAGCCGGGTTTGACGCGGGAATTGCGGAAACCTCATAGGTATAGCACCCATTCGTCGCACCCTCGCTGCTGCTGGCGCAATTGTCAGTGGTGGGCCCGCTCGTGTTTCCAGTCGGGGCATAATTAAAATCGGTGAAGGCGTTGGGCGCCTTGTAGTATTCCAAGTTAACGAAGAAGTAAGTATTGTGGTTTCCGACCAGGCTCTTCGGTAGAAGCGGACCGCCAAGATTCCCGCCGTACCAGTTGCTGCGATACTTCGGGTTGGGAATTCCCTCTGCGTTGTTCGTCCATGCGTTGGCATTGAAGAAACTGTTCTCCGCCTGCCAGAAGCCGCGGCCATGGAACTTGTCAGTGCCCCGCTTCACTGCGAACTGCACCTGCGAACCGGCCATTCCACTAGCAGCATCCAACCCCGCTGTCGACACCGTCGCTTCCTCGAACGCACCTTCGCGTGCCGGCGCCACGTCCCAGAAGCTCGATGAGAAAGTTTTGTACCGTTGGAACTGGTCTGTCGTACCGCTGATCGAAATGTTGACCGCAGCGTTCGGCATGTCGTTATAGGTGTTGTAGTTGTTGCCATGGACACCTGTGTTGGCGGATCCCGGTGCTAATGTGGCGAACTCAAGCACGTCGCGACCATTCAGCGGCAGGTTCTCCATCAGCGTTGGGCTGATTGTAGTCGAGAGAGTATTCTGCGTGGTTTGCAGGACCGGCGAAGCCGTGACAGTTACCGTTTGCGTCACAGCCCCAATGCTCATTTTGATCGGCAGGTTAGTCGTCTGAGCCACCTGCACAACCACGTTGTCGAACACAACACTCGCGAAGCCCGGAGCTGTCGCCGTCACCGTATACGAGCCTGACGAAAGCGTAGGAAAAACGTACGCGCCCGTCGCGCTCGCAGTTACTGTTTGCGTAAACTTTGTGGTTGGGCTTGTCACGGTAACCTGCGCATGGGGAACAACTTTCCCCGATGGGTCAAACACCGTGCCCGAGATCTGACCATTGTTGGTCACCTGCGCGCGCGCCGCGATCGGGAACAGGCAAAAAGCCAGCGCTGCCACCATCCACACATACCGCAAAAATCCCGTTCTCATCGAATGCCTCCAGCAGGCGAATTCACAGGATTGAAGTAAACGTCAAAGACACAAGGGGGCGTACACCAACGAACTCGATTTTCGAGCCAAACTAGTCCGTACACCCAACACCCCAGTAATGAGGCAGTCTTAATGTATACAATATAAGATGTCAAGGCTTTTTTTCCCTTTTCTCCATTCACCTCCCAAAATCCGGCTCTTCGCCCTCCTCCGGTGAACTTTTCCACCCTCGATTCCGTACCTTCCCTCTGGAGCACGTGTCGTCCCCGGCCAAATTCGCATCCGGCCCTCGCTTTAGCGCCCCGGTGGCGGCAAAACAGGAGCAAACGCAATGCAAATGCTGCTTCAAGACGTCCGCTACGCCTTCCGCGTACTCGCCAAGTCCCCCGGCTTCGCAGCCATAGCCGTACTAACCCTCGCCCTCGGAATCGGAGCCAATACGGCGCTTTTCTCTGTGGTCAACGGCGTTCTGCTCAATCCCCTGCCCTACCCGAAGCCCCAGAAATTGTTCAGCATCTACACGCGCAGCTCGACATTTGCTAATTCGTCGATCGCCTATCCCAATTTTCTCGACTGGCAGCGCGATAACAGCTCTTTCTCCGCCCTTGGCGCATATCGTGGCGACAGTTTCAATATGACAGGCGCCGGAGAGCCCGAGCGCCTGCGCACAGAGATGGTCTCCGCCGATTTTTTCTCGATCCTTGGCGTTCAGCCGGTGATCGGACGTCTCTTCACCGCGCAAGACGACCACGCCGGCGGCGCACCAGTAGTTTTGCTCAGTGAAGGCTTTTGGAAGCGCAGGTTCGGCGGCTCGCCGCAGATTCTCAGCCACTCTCTTTCGCTGAACGGAACCGCTTATAGTGTGATCGGCGTCATTCCTTCGAGCTTTTATTTCCGCGGCAACAATTTCCGTCTCTCCGATATTTACGCCCCGCTCGGTCAATGGACCGATCCTACGTTTCTTGACCGCCGCGTCAGCATGGGCATGAACTGCATCGGTCGGCTGAAAAACGGCGTCACGCTGGCACAGGCGCGCGCCGACATGGACAACATTGCTCAGAATCTGGCGAAGGCCTATCCGGATGCCGATAAAGGTTCCGGCATCACCGTGGTGCCTTTGAAGCAGGACATGGTCGGCGACGTCGCGCCATTGCTCTACGTGTTGCTCGGCGCGGTTGGTTTCGTCCTCCTGATTGCCTGCGTCAACATCGCCAACTTGCTGCTCGCGCGCTCCACAGGACGCGCCCGCGAATTCGCGATTCGCGCCGCCCTCGGTGCCGGACGCTGGCGTGTTGTTCGTCAGTTGCTCACGGAAAGCGTAATTCTTGCAGTCGCAGGAGGCTTTCTCGGCCTGCTCTTCGCCGCATGGGGTACTCGCGCGGCCATTCGCATCCTCCCTCAGGCGCTCCCACGTTCCAACGACATCGGCCTCGACGCCCGCGTTCTTCTTTTCACTCTCGGCATTTCTCTTTTCGCAGGAATCTTGTTCGGCCTCGCGCCGGCCTTCAAAGTCTCTCAGTCCAATTTGCACGAAGCGTTGAAAAAAGGCGGACGCGGCTCGAGCGGCGCGCGCTATCGGATGCAAGGCGTGTTTGTGGTCGCAGAAACAGCGCTCGCACTCATTCTTCTTGTCGGCGCGGGCCTGATGATTCGCAGCCTGGTACAGCTCTGGAGCGTCAATCCGGGATTCAATCCGCACAATCTGCTTACATTCAGCATCGCCTTTTCGCCTGAAATGATGAAAGCCCCGCCGGATCAATTGCGCAATGAATCCATTCAGTTCGACAACGCGCTCGAAGCAATTCCCGGAGTTGAATATGTTTCCGCCCAGGGCGGTAGCGGACCGATGCAGGGCGATTCGGAACTGCCTTTCTGGCTCGCCGGCCACCCCAAGCCTTCGAGCGACAACGACATGCCCTTCGCTCTTTTTTATCTGTGCGAGCCGGATTATCTGAAGGCCATGGGGACGCCGCTGCTCAGCGGTCGTTTCCTCAACGCCGCAGACACAATTCATTCCACGCCCATCATCGTCATCGATGAAAACTTTGCGCGCAAATATTTTCCGCAGGAAAACCCCATCGGGAAGCGCGTCAATCTCGGGATTCTTGGCGTCCAAGCCGAAATCGTCGGAGTTGTCGGCCACGTCAAGCACTGGGGCCTCGACGAAAACGCCAAGTCGCCCATTTTGACGCAGCTTTACTTTCCGCTCATGCAAGTCCCGGATCAATTCATGCCGCTGCTCGCAAAGGGCGCGGACTTCGTAATGCGCACGAAGCTTCCTCCCGATACACTGGTACCCGCGATTCGCCACACCATCGAGCAGATGAGCAGCCAGGAAGTGATGTACGGCGCGGAAACGATGGACGATATTATTTCTGATTCGCTCGCCGCTCGGCGCTTCGCGATGATCCTTCTCGGTGTATTTTCTGCGCTCGCACTGATTCTTGCCTGCGTGGGAATTTACGGCGTGATTTCCTATCTTGTCGGCCAGCGCACTCACGAAATCGGCGTGCGCATTGCCCTCGGTGCCCAGCGCAGCGACGTTCTTCGACTCGTTCTCGGC
>JASHRN010000218.1 GCA_030037335.1 Candidatus Acidiferrales bacterium
GTGAAATAGGTAAAATCCTGATACTAGTACTTTTAAAATCCGTTACACAAAAGGCAAGTCATTTGCACTTTGATAGGTCGGGGGCCCGAGCAGTTCGTCTATGTCGCTGGCTTCTTGCCCTTAGAACGCGGCGATCTGCGCATCGGGACAGGTTTTCGATTCTCGTTTTCGCCCGACGGGCTGCCCGTTTTTCATTCCAACAATAGGGGTGCAGCCATTCTTAGAAAAACCAAGAAGTTCCAGCAGCTTTTTGGCGAGACGCAAAACAAAAACGAAAAAACACCGGCCTCTCCCGCCGAAACTTTGGTCTTCTGCGAGAAGAGCAGTGGGACTCCCCGATTCAAAGTGGATATGACCGGCGACCGCGAGATGGCTTTCAACCGCGCAGCCAGTTTGCTCGCTCTCGGCTGCATGGCCCGCGGAGATTCTCCCGCCGACTATGCCGTATGGGTTCCCGCGGAAGATTCCATCATCGAACGCATCAAGAAGCACGCCGATGAGCTTCTGCACATGGGCCGTACGTTTTCCTGTTCCGTTGATCTCAGCCCGCGCGAAGGCGAAGTGCTTAAGGAACTGCTGCACAATCGTCTCAACAAGGAAATCGCGGACCGCCTGCGCATTTCTGTTCGCACCGTGAAGTTCCACGTCTCGTCCCTGCTCGCCAAATTCGGCGTCGGCAGCCGCTGGGATTTGATTCAAAAGGCCCGTCCCATGCTCACAACGCCGCAGCTCACGGAAAGTCTCGCGGCCTTGCAGTCATCGGATTCCTCCACCAGCGCTTCAGCAGTTCAGCCCCCCGCCGCAGGTGGTGCTAAGGAAAACGGCAAACAGCGCGAAGAAAGCCACGTCGTTCCCTTTCGCGGCCGCCTCCGCCACGCTTAGAATCCGGGCTGTTGCCATGAAACGTGGAGCCTCATTTCTCTCATGAGGCTCCACTTCGCATTACACCGTCATCCTTTCTATTCCCCTTGAAACTGTTAGTTTCCACTGGCATTTTTTCAGAACTGAACCTGGGAGCAGCGTGCGATTCCGACTGCTTCGCGGCGGTCTCGTCGGGTGCGCGATTCTGCGCTCTTTTTCTCCTGCTCTTCAACAGTCAGAATTCCAGGCGTGCGTGTAGCGCAATCATCCGCGGTGAACTGTCTCCGCCGAGCCCAACCCCGAGCAGTCCGGTAGGGGGCGATGTCGTGTATGTCAGTGCGCCAAATCCAGTCTGCGTGGAAGGTTTGCCGGGAATACCCGCAAAAACCATGCTTGGCAACGCGAAATTCGGATGGTTCAGCACATTAAAGAATTGACCCTCAATTCGCAGCTTTACGTGTTCGCTCAGCGCAAACCACTTCGTCAGATAAAAATCGCTCCAGAAAAAATCAGGACCGCGAAAGGCATTGCGTCCTGAATCTCCGAATTGACAATCCTGGGCGCTATCGCCTCCGTAGCAAGCTCCTGTGCTTGGATCAACGCTTGATACAAACCCGTTAGGATTGAGCCACTGAACCGTACCGGGCTGCGTAACTCCAGGGATATCGCAGTGCCTGCAATATGGATTCACGCCGGGAGCCACGTTCGCAAATTGCGGTCCGCCGCCCTGCACAATCCCATTTCCGTTGGCGGAATAGGGAGTGCTCAGCACTGAGAATGGAAGTCCGCTGTGCCAAGTCACCGTCCCTGAAATCTGCCAGCCATTGAGTGCATAACCTGGCCTGTGTCTCCGCACATCGATGGGAAGCTGATAAACGTATTCGCCGCTAAGATTGTGCCGGACATCGTAATCGCATGGGCCGTAATCTCGAGCAAGCTCTCCCGGCAGTGGCGTAAGAAGCGCGCCTGCAGAAAATTGCAAAATTCCTCCGTTAGACACCTCATCCATACATCGGCTGAACGTATAGTTGATCTGTCCTTGAAGGCCGTGGCCGAGGTGCTTCGTCGCGTTCAGTTGCAGACCGTTGTAGCGGCTCGTGGCTCCTGTTGAAAATTGGGTAACCGCCCCGAAGCGAGCGTCGGTCGGCTTCAAATAAGGATACGGTGCGAAGCAGTCCTGGCAGACAGTTTGATAGCCATTTGCCTGCGTCAAGTAGGGCTCGTTCAGCGCCCGAGTCCCAACATATTGGGCACGTATGCCGAGTGTACTTCCCAATTGATGTTCGATCCCCAAACTCCATTGCATATCGTAGGGCGCCTTAAGCTCGCCGCTCGGGACAGCCGTTATCGCCACTGGTGGAAGGCATGCAGTCGGATTTGCATTTGGAGAAGCGCAGGAAAGCCATCCTTGGGAAAAACCGGCGCCAAATATTTGATTCGCGGCGCTGGTTGCATCTACCGCGCTGTTTGGCACGCCCGGCGCGACCGCGATGCCCCCGACTGTGCCGAGCAGCCCGCCCTGGATTGTTCGGACGTAGGGAGGGTTAACGCCGATAAGATCCACAATGCTGCCAGGCAGAAGATCACTGAACCGTCCGAATCCCGTTCGCAGCACGGTGTTGGGAGCAAACTGCCAGGCGAACGCTGTCCTCGGCTGCAGAATCGCAAGTGGCGTGGAACTGAAGATGTGCCCCTGTTGCGTTTGAATCACGGCGTTCAAAGGCTGATTGACATTATGTGATATCGAATTGAAAGAACCGGGAAGCCGGGTTATTTCGTCGTGAGGATTCAAGGGATTGGAATTGAGCGTGTCCCGAAGACCGATTGTCCAAGTGAGCTTCGGAGTCAGCTTCCAGGTGTCCTGCGCGTACAGATCGAGATTGAGGAAGTCGAACGGTTCATTCGCTGATGCCGGGAACGTTTCGGTCGCGGTGGACGCAACCCCATAAATGAATTGGGGCAAATCCGTGTACGTCACCAGCGGCACGGTCCCTTCTCCGAAATCGTAATCGTTCAGGCGAAAGATTCGGGTGTTCGTTCCGAAGCGGAATTCGTGAGGACCGTGGCTCCACGCTAGATTGTCGTTAATGAAAAAGCGGGAAGCGCGTCTTCCTTGCACCCACGTGTTGTCCAATCCTCCGATTGTAGTGAAGGGTGCATTAGTCCCGGTTCCTTGAAGCACGATGGGAAACGCGGCCAGCGTTTTCTCGAAATCGCTTGGTTCGAAGATGCTTGAATACCACGAGAACCCTGGGTTGAAATAGTTCACCACGTCTTGCGAGAAGACGTGAGCGTACCCTGCTGCGAATGAGTAGAGAGGCTGAGGAGAAAGCGAATCGAACAGTGGATTGATCGGATCCGTCCAAGCGGCTTGCAGCCCTGTGTCAGCCTGAAAGCGAAACCAAGCCGTATCTTTTGGATTGAGATTCCAATCGACGCGGGCGGTCTGAACCTGTTCGTGATCGTCGCTCGATTGGGAAACGCTCTGCCGATTTGCACATCCGTTCCCGTTTGGCGGACTACCCGAGGCAGAACTGCCACCGGCGTTGAGCGGGCATCCCAGCACCCCAAGCGGTGTCCCGCTGTTGTTCCTGTAAAGCGAAAACATCTTCTCGTAGAACGGCACAAGCTGGGGAGCGGCCGGGTAGCTCGATCCGGTTATTGAATCCGTGCCTCCCAGCGGGAGTTGCTGCAGCACATAGTTTTCGAAGGCCGGCGTTGGCACAGTTGTCGCGCTCACGATTGGCAGTGCGATCCGGACCCATTCGCTATCGAAAAAGAAAAAGAGCCTGTTGTGCAGAATTGGCCCGCCTAAGCTGCCGCCAAAATGGTTCACCACCGAGCGGGGCTTCTGACCGCCGGGAGTCGCATCCGTGAAGTAGTCGGCTGCATTTAGGATTGACCCGTTCCAAATCTCGTACAGATTTCCATGGAACTGATTGGTGCCAGACTTGGTGACGTAGTTGATCTGCGACGCTCCGTATCGGCCTTCTTCGACCGAATAGGAAAGCGTGTTGACAGTCACTTCAGAGATCGAGTTGAGGCCAAGAACCAAATTCGTCGAGAGGCCGCTGTTGAGATTCGTCACAGGGTCGTTGCTCTCCAGTCCATCCACGATGTAGCCATTCGACAGCGCCGGCAGTCCATTGAACTCGACATTTCCATATCCATTCGTGCTGCCGACGAAGTCGTTGCCGCTGCCAGCCGTATTCATCAGCGCCCCGGGAGCAAATTGCAAGGGATAAGTGAGATCCCCGCCAGGATTTGGAAGGTTCTCAAGTGCTGGCGCGTTGAGGGTCGTTGAGGTATTCGCGTTCCCGGGATTGATGAGCGCGGGCGTCCCGGTTACCTCAACGATTTGCTTCGATTCTGCGACTTTGAGTGTGAAGTTGACGCTCTGCTTCTGTCCCAACCCTGCGAACACCTCGTCGTTCTGTTGAGGATCGAACCCCTCTGCCTGGACTTTGACTGAGTAAGTTCCCGGCGTCAGTTGTGGGAAATTAAAGCGCCCCTGGTCGTCAGTTTTGCGTGACCTCTCGAAGCCGGTGTCGCGATTCGTGACGGTCACCGCGCAGCCAGGAATCGCCGCCCCGCTGGCGTCCGTCACCTGTCCCACAATAGCGCTGGTCGTCTCGCCTTGGGCCATAGCGCGAATGGACGTCATGCTCGACGCAACCAGGAATGCCAGAACAAATGCAATCGCGCGTCGCATAGCTAAAGCTTCGCAATGGGAAGCATTATCATATTAACTTTAGTTAATCTATTTTGTAAACTGTGATTTACCATGA